>JAKAMS010000128.1 GCA_021812745.1 Bacteroidota bacterium
GCACGGCTTTATCAAGCGGAGTTTATTTTTATAAACTACAAACAGAAAATTTTGTTGATGTTAAAAAGATGATGATTATAAAGTAATCGGTGTTACAAAAATTGCAGATAAATAAAAACCCGGTCTTGAAATAAGATCGGGTTTTTGCTTTTAAACACATTTACGAAAAAGCGCTAATTAAAAAAGTTTTTCTACACCGGCTAATGCCTCATCAATTTTAGAAACATCTTTTCCACTGGCAGTTGCGGGATGAGGTTTACCGCACCCGCTTCAGTAGTCTAACTAAACTGAAGCATCAAATGATAAAGAATATAGTTCAGTTTAGCGGGATGCTCTGATTTATAAATATCTCGGTGCTTAAATTTTCCGCTATTATCTATTATCAAACATTGTTCATTTGTAAGAGATATTCTAATTCTAGCATTGATTTTTTCAACAATGTGGTGGGTTCTTCCTTCAACCACATAACCAATCATGCAACCTCTTTTCTTGTAAATACCATCAATATATTTTCTCATTCCCGCATCCGAAACATATTCACGGATTAAGGTTGTTGCTATTTTACTCATAAAATCATTTTCTACTAGCAACTTGGCTTCAACTCCAAATTCAACTCTCGTAGGAGTTGACCAGCTCTCAAAGTACAAATCGTAACGCTTTGCAGTAATTGTACTCTTTTTACCCTCTCTTATTTCATCAGTATATTCGTGTAACTCAGAAACTACAAAGCATGGTAAACCTTCTCTTGAGACTATGATTTTTACTGCATCAAATAGTGACAAACTAATCTGAGTTTCATCTATTTTGTCTAAGAAAAGCTCGGGTGTTCTTATGGTTTTATATGCTTCATAAATCAAATCGAAAAGTTGTATTTGAAATGATTCAATTAATTCTTCTGAAGGAATGGCCGGAAAATGTTTGGCGGCACGGGCAATATCTTTGTATTCTTTTAAGAATCCCATGCTTTGGTTACTGATTAGTTAAATCAAGTAAAATGTTGTCTGCATCATTTAATGCTTGCGAAATAGACCAAAACCGCTTTTGGTTTGGTTTTGCTAAGTAAATAGTTTTTCCTTTATAATATTTAGTAACCTTTCTATAATAGATGCTTTCAGAATGCTTTTCGTAGGTGTCTTTATTTATTTCTGATAGTAATTTAGAAATGTTACTGTTGGATATAACTTCAATACTCCCGAATTCTTTTTCGTGATCAAAATGCATTGCTATTATTTGTAAAGGGACTTTACTGTTATTACTATCAAGAATCTCTACCCAAACCCCTTTGTTGTTTTTCTTAAGAATTGAGTTGATAGTTTTTATAAGTGTTTTAGCATAAGTCTTCATTTCTTTACTAGGACTTACAAAACTTTCTGCTTTGCTCGCAATATATCTGTTATGTAATGCTATGCTATAATTGAGAGTATCTTCAATTAGGGATATTTCATTTGAAGAAATATTTAATTCTTTATAAATAATTTTATCAATATCCTTTTGAATAAATTCTATTCTGGATTCTCCATCAAGTTCTATTTTATTGCTACTCTTAATTGCAATTATTTGATCGACTCTTGAGGCTAATTGGTTAACAACCATTTCTGTCATTTCAAAAACTATTGCTGGAAGGATGAGTATAGAATTGTTTTGATTTCTACCCGCTTTATCTATTCCCCAAGAGGAACTGGTCATGAATATGTAATAGTGTGCAAATGAAGAATTTAAAAAAGCAGTTAATGCTTTATGGTGATTTTTAGATTTCCCTTTTAACTTAATTCCTAAAGTTGCGGCTTTGTAGGCACAATTAAAACCAACATAAGCAGAGCAGATATTTCCATTCTCAGTGCCTTCTTTAATAATAACAACAGGTGCATCAAAAATATCTTTTATTATCGGACGAAAATATTTGTGATGGTTCCCAAGAGGTAATAGATTGCTCCTTGAAACATAATATTGGGTTATCGCTTCTGTTGGGAAAAATAAATAGTCTTTAAGATGTGGATTCCCGCTCTTGTCCACAGCTTTATGTAACCCAGTTGCGCAATTATCAGATGGAATAATTTCTTTTAATGTCTTCAGATAACTAAACTTTTCGATTAGCTTCAAATCTCTGACATTCCCCCACATTGCAATTTTGAAAACCTTTGAGTTCTCTTTAAGAATTTCACGAACCGGAAGGAATTTAACTTCCGAAGCGTCAATCACAATTGATCGGCTAAGGTTGATGGTTTCTACACTTTTGGGAACACAGTATAGAACATTTTCATTGTCGTAGTTAACAATAGCACTATTCCTTTTTCTGTATATAATTACTACGCCTGGTGAAGAAGCATTTTTGAAGAGAATATCCCTGACCACGGCTAAATTTATAATTGCATCGACCTTGTTTTCAGTAAACAAATTCTTTCTGAAATTTTCATAGCCCCCACCGGTATTAAAAAAGATTTTCGCAGCACTTATTAAACACACAACTCCATTTGGTGCAAGTTTAGGCATATAATGTAAGTATGCACACATAATTTGTGAAGGCAAATTGTTTACATCAAGATACTCTTTTACATCCTCTTCCGGTTTGTCTTTTTTCCAAGGCGGATTGCCCACGATCAAATCAAACTTGTGATTAAGTAACTCAAGGCTTTTTGTGAAAGTACTAAACTGAAATAGATTATTGCCCGGTTTCTTTCCTTCCAATTCCTCAAGTTCTTTCTTATCGCTCCATCGAACCAGTGGTCTAAATTTAACTTCGGATAAAATCTTTTTGGGCTCCAAGTAAGATAAAAAAGAGAGATATAAACTAAACGCAGTGACTTTTATAGCTTGAGAATCTTTTTCAATTCCGTAAATATTATTAAGTAAAAGTCGTTCGAGTACATCTTGAGTTATAGTTTCGCTTTTATTAGAATATTTCCAACGAGCGATTAAACGTTTGTAGCATTCAACTAAAAAAATTCCGGAACCACATGCCGGATCTAATATTTTTAAATCATAGTCGTTATTATTTTCATCCGGCCATGGTAAAACCTCATTTAAAACAAATTCAACAAGCATTTGTGGTGTATAATAAGCACCCTTTTCTTTTATTATTTCAGAATGCTTTTCATCTTCCTCGCTCATGAATTCTTCATAAATTGAACTAATAAGCTCAATTGGAATGTACTGAAATTGAAATAAGCGCCAATTATTAAAAGAGAGTTGTTCAATATTATCGGTCCAACAATTCTTAATAGCATCAAGACACTTAGGAAGCTTTGTTAATAGCTTTTCTTCTTTTGCAGACACTGGGAAAAGATCACCATTAAATTTTTCTTTTAGAAAATGAAAAAGCTCATAAGTCGCTTCCCGGTAATTTAATAAATCAAAGAAATTGTTGACATTATCTGGTCTGGTAGGGAAATCTTTTGAGGTTAATATTCCCCGATCTTCTAGATACAATGTAAATAAACTTCTGCCTAGTAAGTCGTGAATGATATTTAACGGGAGGTTATATTCTTCTGAAAGTATCTTTCTTGTTAACGCTAAATTTTTTACTAGTTTCCTATCAACCCGATTGCTTGTTCTAATCTTTTGGCCAAGTTGACCTTCCTCCCAGATAATTCCAGAATCAATTTTTGATTGATGGAGTAATTCACCTAATCTTTTTAAATCATCCTCTACATTATTTTGGAAAGAACCTCTTTTCAAGTTTTCAAGATTGTCATCGTTTTCTACTGGCGTATCAAAGCAGTCGTATAACCGGGTTTCAATAGGAGTAATTATTGCTAAAAAAGGTATTCTCCCTTGGTTCCATATTTTTTGATGAAGGTTACGTACAACTTTGGGGTTGAAATCGCTAAGTTGTTTAAAATGTATGAACGGATTATCGCCTGAAAAATAAATTGCATCAATAGGCATTTCGGTATCTGTAAATGCAATCTCAGTAAATTCCTTTTTAATAGGTGTGAGGTATAATGAATGGTCTTCAAAATCTCTTTTAGTAATCAAGCCGAAATGCCACCCCGCGAAAGCAGCAATTTTTTTGAGTAATATATCGTATTGCTCAGGCATAATTTCCCTTATATGGTAACGAACTTAATTCTATGTCGAACAATTATTCAATCAATATAAAATATGCATTATTTCTAAAAAGGATGCAATTATATCCTTAAGATAAGATTTTTCAATAAGTAAACTATTTCATAAAGCATTTATAATTATATGTTTTACCGAAGCGAGTGCCTCATCAATCTTTGTCGAATCTTTTCCACCGGCAGTTGCAAGATGAGGTTTTCCGCCGCCGCTTCCGCCAACAACTTGAGCAACTTGTTTAACAATGTTTCCGGCTAGAATCTTCTTCTCTTTGATTAAATCATCACTAACAACAGCAACAATTCCGACTTTACTATCAATTTCGGAGATCAAAACGCCAACGCCGCTCTTCATCTTCTCGCGCAGTTCATCGCCCATAGATTTCAATTCATCCATGTTGGCAGCAGAAACTTTTCCCTTAAAAACTTTTATACCGTTAACATCGGAAGGAGAGGACAGAATTGAATCTAGCCCTCCAAGTTTGGCTTTGAGTTGAAGTTCGGCTAATTCTTTTTCTAATTTTTTCTTTTCATCATGCAATTCATTAATTCTCAATTCGCCATTCTCAATTCTCAATTGCTGCTCTTTAATAAACTTTTCAACACCGGCACCGGTAACGGCTTCGATTCTTCTTACACCGCTTGCAATAGAGGACTCGCTTAATATTTTAAACAAGCCAATCTGTGAACTGTTCTTAACGTGAGTACCGCCGCAGAATTCCATTGTGAAATCACCAAACTGTACAACGTTTACTTTGTCGCCGTATTTATCTCCGAAAAACATCAATGCGCCCATCTTCTTTGCTTCTTCAAATGGCGTATCGCGGTGATGATTCAACGGCAAATTCTCGCGTATTTTTTCGTTTACAAATGATTCAATCGCTTCAATTTCTGCTTGGCTGACTTTTTCAAAATGTGTGAAGTCGAAACGGAGATGGTCGGGATTAACAAGCGAACCAGCCTGCTGAACATGTTTGCCGAGAATTTCTCTCATTGCTCTGTGTAGAAAATGTGTTGCGGAATGATTGCGCATTATATCCCATCTTCTATTCGAATCTACTTCGGCAATAATTTTCATTCCTGTTGTAAGCGAGATATTGTTTTCATTTTCAACCACGTGAACAATTTGGTTGTTCACTTTCAACAGATTAACTACACGTAAATGTGTGTCGTTTACAATTAAGTTTCCTTTGTCACCGACCTGTCCGCCGGATTCAACGTAAAACGGTGTGCGGTCAAGAACAACAAGAGATTTGTCGTTATCATTTTTACAGCCAATAATTTTCGCTTCGCATCTTAACTCATCATAACCGCGGAATTCTGTTGGTGCCGTTGACAGCAAATTAAAATCATCGAGCTTATCAATTGTTACGGTAACTACTCCCAGTTTATCTTTTGTTGATTTCCGCGCGCGCTCTTTTTGTTCATCCATTAATTCGTTGAAGCGCGTTTCATCAATTGCGAATCCCTGCTCGCGCGCCATAACTGCGGTTAAATCCACCGGAAAGCCGTAAGTATCATAGAGCTTAAATACATCATTACCGGAAATAATTTTTTCATTCTTGGCGTTCATCTTTTTTACTAGAACATCAAACAACTCTATTCCGCGGTCTAGTGTTGCGTTAAAACTTTCCTCTTCGGCTTTAATGATCTTTTCAATGTTAGATTGATTTGATTTAATTTCCGGGAAAACATGACTGAAATTATCAACGACAACCTTAACAAGTTTATAAAGAAACGGCTCTTTCAAATTTATTTTTCTTCCGTAACGGGCAGCGCGGCGCAACAAACGGCGTAAAACATAGCCGCGTCCTTCGTTGCCGGGTGTGGCGCCGTCTCCAATTGCAAATGTTAGTGTGCGTATGTGATCTGCAATTACGCGCATTGATATATTGCTTTGTCCTACTGAAGAATTATCATCTGCCGGTAAATTTTCATCGTACTTAACGCCGGAAAGTTTTGCGACTGCATTGATAAGCGGTGTAAAAACATCAGTATCATAATTCGATTTTTTATTTTGAAGCACTGCGCACACACGTTCAAACCCCATTCCGGTATCAACATGTTTAGCCGGAAGATCATGCAGCGTTCCATTTGCGTCACGGTTGTATTGTATAAAAACCAAATTCCAAATTTCTATGCAGAGCGGTGAACCTGCATTAACCAAATGAGCGGCGTTTAAATCATCACTTAAGTTAATATGAATTTCTGAACATGGACCACATGGACCGGTGTCTCCCATTTCCCAAAAATTATCTTTCTCATCAAATTTTAAAATATGTGCAGGATTAATATCTGTTTCGCTCTTCCAATAATTTAGTGCTTCGTCATCGGTTCTATAAACAGTTGCCCACAATCTTTCTTTAGGAAGTTTCCAAACTTCGGTTAGAAGTTCCCAAGCCCAGCCAATTGCTTCTTTTTTATAATAATCTCCAAACGACCAGTTGCCGAGCATTTCAAAAAATGTATGATGATAAGTATCGTGCCCGACTTCTTCAAGGTCGTTATGTTTGCCTGAAACACGAATACATTTTTGTGTATCGGCTGCGCGTTTGTATTCGCGAGAACCGGTTCCAAGAAATACATCTTTAAATTGATTCATGCCCGCGTTGGTGAAAAGAAGAGTCGGGTCGTCGTACGGAACAACCGGAGCGCTCGGTACAATTCTGTGTTCTTTGCTTGTAAAAAAATCTAAAAACTGCTGCCGTATTTCATTTGAAGTCATAATTCTTTCTTTTTGTTTTTCTTGGAGCCAAATATAATAAAATAGCTGAAAGCTATCAGCATCCCGCAGTTAGCTTTTAATTACGTTTATTGGTGGTTTGCTTCTGTTGCAGAGGATGGATTATTCCTAATCAATTGCAATTTTGAATCAGTAGTGATACTTTTGATTAAGTCATTCCACACTATATGAGTATTGGTTGAGCAAGTTTAAAGAGCTGTCGGACATAGAGTTGATGCATGAGATTGCGCGGTTTGAATCGCGCGCGCTTGAAGAATTATACGACCGGTATTCCCCC
>JAKAMS010000129.1 GCA_021812745.1 Bacteroidota bacterium
CCAAACGCAATTCCGTATTGAGCACAATTACATCCGAACTTTGATGCAACTCTTTTTTGGATAGATAAAGTATGGCGCTGAGAGAAACAACCACCAAGATCGAGATTATCCAACTGATTGCAATTTTCCTTTCAATTGGAACATGGCGCCACTTGTTTAGTAATGAAATATTTTTTCTCATGCAAAAAGTCTGTTTATTTAATTTAAATACTACTGAAATTATTTAGATCATGCAAATATAACTCACAAGGATATAAGGATGAGAAGATTTTTGACTGTATCGGTATATATATAAAAATAAGAAGAGGGGAAACTTTAATTTCTCCTCTTCCTTTTTAGAATGGTTTACTTCTCTTCTCTCACTTTAAGAATGAATAACCAATTTTCCGTTTGATCTAACAGCCAACTGACTTCTGGTTTCCGTCTTTTGTGAGTTTCTGCCATTTCCGTTTGAACTCGCATCAATTTTGAATCTTGAAACCAGCTCTTGCAGATTAAGTGTTAATCTATTCAAATCTTCTGCGGCGCGTGCAATCTGTTGAACACCGGCAGCGCTTTGTTGTGTTACACTGCTGATTGATTCGATGTTCTTGCTTATCTGTTCAGCTGTTGCGCTCTGTTGTTCGCTTGCTGCGGCAACCTGGGTTGACATATCAACTACATCTTGTGCGCCGGCAATAATCTGTTTTAGAGATTGACCTGCTTTTTCCGCCAATACTTTTCCTTTCTCTACTTCTTCGGTTCCTTGCCGCATTGATACAACTGCGCCTTCTGTGTCGCTCTGAATTTGGCGGATCATTGTGGCAATTTCTTTTGTTGCTTTGGTTGTACGTTCTGCTAATTTTCTAACTTCATCGGCAACAACAGCAAAACCTCTTCCTTGTTCACCGGCGCGTGCGGCTTCAATAGCTGCATTGAGAGCAAGCAAGTTTGTTTGGTCTGCAATATCATCAATCACTTGTGCAATCTCACCAATTTCATCGCTTCTTTTACCCAATACTTGAACTGTGTCGGCGGATTTTTTAACTACATCAGCAATTCTGTTCATTCCATCTATTGTTTCGCCAACCACTTTACCGCCTTCATTGGCTATAGCGCCTGCATTCTTAGCCGCATCTGATGCTAAGCCGGAATTCTTTGTGGTTTCGAAAATAGTTTTTGTCATCTCTTCCACTGCACCTGCAACTTCTGTTGCTTGAGCGCTTTGCTCTTGAGCGCCTGCCGCCATTTCTTCTGTGCTTGATGAGATTTCATTGCTTGCGCTGGCAGTAGCTTGAATTGCTTCCGACACATCTGATAACGCACTACTGAAGGAATCAGCTAAGCTATTGATACTATTTTTAATTACGGCGTAATCACCTTTATAATCTCCGTTCATACGTACTGTTAAATCTCCGCTTGCTAAATTTTCCAAGACTTTGCTTGATTCATTTATCGGCTGAACTACAGCATCAACAGTAGCATTCAGACCGTTAATCAATTCTTTATAACTGCCTTTGAATTTTGTTACATCGCCTCGTTTGGAAAGTTTACCGTTAACCGCAGCCTCAACAAGTAAATTCGATTCGTGAACGGTATCTTTTATCGCGCTAACCGCAACACCAATTGACTTAATTGTATTCTGAACTCCTGCATTAATTTGATTTATACTATTTGCCAGATTTCCTATTTCGTCGGTAGATTTAATTTCGATCAGTGTTAATTTAGAATCTAAATTTATATTAAGATCGCCATTTGCAAGCTGCTCTCCGCATATGGAAAGATTCTGAATATCAACATCTTTAATGCTGTTCATTTTATCAACAACTTGATTAATAGATCTTGAGAGGTAATTCGATATAAATATTCCTATAAAAAAAGCTGCTACAATGCCAACACCTAGCACAACATAAATTTCTAAACTAGCAGAGCTATATTCATTTCCAATTTCCTGATCAAGAGAATCAGCAAGATGTTCCTCTGAAGTCATAACGCTGTCGAGTTCTTCGGTTATCCTTTTTGCTTCATGGTCAAATTCACCCGCTTCGAATTCATGCGCCGCGGCTTCATCGCCGCTGAGTGCTAATTTAACACCTTTCTCAACAGCCGGCTTGAATTCATCCCACGATTTTTTGTACTCTTCATATAACTTTTTCTCTTCACGGTCCAAATTTGTAGAAGCGAACTTTACCATAAGTTCATCTTCCTTTTTCTCGTGATCCGAAATTGCTTTTTCCAGCATGGTTCTTTCCGATGCATCTTTAGATGCTACAAGATTTGCAACGGAGAGACGAATCTCATAGAGTTCCTGTTGAGCACCGCCCAATTCAACTAAAGGTACGGCACGATCATCGTACATTTGTTTTGCATTATCATTCATTAATGACATCTTGCTGATGCCTGTATAACCGATGAATGCTGCAATTAAAGCTACAAGAGAGAAGCTGAAGATTAACTTCTTGCTGATTTTCAAATTGTAGAACCAGTTCATTTTGTTACCCCTTATTTGTTTGTAAAAAATATTTTAAATGCGCTAAATATATTTAAGACGTTAAATTTGCTTTTACTTTCATTAATAATTAGCGGCATTAGCAGAAGCAAAATGAACGCGCGGAAAATTCTATTTGAATTCATCAGTACCATTTTATTTAGCGACTTCATGTAATTGTGATGACTTTTCTTTGAGCAAAAAATTAGAATGAGTAATCTTATTGATCTCATAACCATTTAGTCTCTTTTGATTTACGTTACTCATCTAACCATACTCCTTTATTTTGTCGAAAAAGGGAAGAGGAAAAATTTTCATTTCTCCTCTTTCACTTTTGCTAACCTTAGTGATTAACCAATTTACCGTTTGATCTAACAGCTAACTGACCTCTTGTTTCGGTATTGTATGAACTTTTGCCGTTTCCATTACCGTTTGAACTCATATCAATTTTGAATCTTGAAACCAATTCTTGCAAATTGACAGTTAATCTGTTCAAATCTTCTGCGGCTCTTGCAATCTGTTGTACTCCGGCAGCGCTCTGTTGTGTTACACTGCTGATTGATTCGATGTTTTTGCTAATCTGTTCAGCGGCGCTTGATTGTTCTTCGCTTGCGGCTGCAACTTGTGTTGACATATCAACTACATCCTGTGCGCCCGTAATAATTTGTTCCAGAGATTGTCCTGCTTTTTCAGCCAATACTTTTCCTTTTTCTACTTCTTCGGTTCCTTGCTGCATTGATACAACCGCACCTTCTGTGTCTTTCTGTATTTGGCGGATCATTGTTGCAATTTCTTTTGTTGCTTTGGTTGTTCTCTCTGCCAATTTTCTAACTTCATCTGCAACAACAGCAAAACCTCTTCCTTGTTCACCGGCGCGTGCGGCTTCAATAGCTGCATTGAGAGCCAGCAAGTTTGTTTGATCCGCTATATCATCAATCACTTGAACAATCTCGCCAATCTCATCGCTTCTTTTACCCAATACTTGAACTGTGTCGGCGGATTTTTTAACTACATCAGCAATTCTGTTCATTCCATCTATTGTCTCACCAACGACTTTACCGCCCTCTTTGGCAATATTGCCTGCGTTCTTTGCCGCGTCTGATGCTTGTCCGGAGTTGCGAGTTGTTTCGATAATGGTTTTTGTCATCTCTTCAACAGCACCGGCAACCTCAGTTGTTTGAGCGCTTTGTTCTTGAGCGCCGGCTGCCATCTCTTCTGTGCTTGATGAAATTTGATTGCTTGCGCTTGCTGTGGCTTGAACTGCCTGCGTTACGTTATTGATTATGCCTTTTATATTCTGAACGGATTTGTTAAAGCCATAGAAAAGTTTTGCGATATCATCATCTTCCTTTTCCGGAACTACTTCAACAGTTAAATCGCCATCCGCAAATTTTTCCATCTCGGTGAGTATGCTTTGAGTTGAGCGGGTTAAATAATTTTGAGCGTCTTTAATTTCTTTAATATCAGTAACAGCTTCTAATGCGCCGATAATTTTTCCTTCTTTATTCTTAATCGGTGAGCCGGTGTATAATATTGGTAGTTCAACACCGTTCGGATGTGCTACTGTTTCTTCTGTAAATGTCGAATCATTTTTCATAGCTTTTGCAAGAGCGCAATTTTCTGTACGGCAGTGACCGGTTCTAAATTGGTCGTAACATTTTTGTCCTATCAATTGTTTTTGATCACGAGCAACAATTTTTGCCCCGATCTTATTCATGTATTGGATATTAAACTCTTTGTCAATAATCATAACGGGATTAGGAACATTATCCAGATACTGAATTTGAAGAGCGATTTTTTCGGTCATATTCTGAAATGCTGTAGTCAATTCACCAACTTCATCTTTACTCTTACTTTCAATTTTTACGTTAGTATCGCCGGCGGCAAATTTATTTGTAGCTTCTAATAACTCTTTAACCGGATTACCAATTACTTTTGAAATGAATAATCCCAGTCCTACTGCCGCAATCATTCCTACTATTACAAAAATTATCATGTTTCTTGAAGCGGCATTTGCTTCAACAGTATTATTTTCTGATCTGTTTTTTGCTCTTCTTGTAAGAACATCATTAAGCTTAGATAACGCATCTTGAGATTGTTTTCTGGAATTATTTAGCGCACCATTCCATAAATTCATCGCTTCTTCTGTTTTACTTTCTTTAGCCAAACTTATTAATTTTTTAAAATTTTCTTGAAACAACTTGTAAGATGCTTTGGCTTCATTTGCTGCCTGACGGGATTCTTCCGGGAGATCTACTTTATCCAATTCAGAAAAGCTTTTATCTATACTAGCTTCTCGTGCAGTTATACTGTTAGCGGCTGTTTCGCTGTCTGCCGGTGTTCGTGCAACAACAAGTTCTAAACCGTTGCCGCGCATCCTCTGAAAATGAGTGGATATGTCTCCGCTGATTCCGAGAGGGACAGTATTGGTTTCATACAATGTTTTATCACTTTCGTCTGCGGTTTTAAGACTGGAGATGCCTTCGTAGCCCACTAAACCTGCAATCAAAGCCACGAGAATAAAACTGATAATTAGTTTACCCCCAATTTTTAGATCATAAAACCACTTCATTTTGTTTCTCCTTATAAGATTTTTTTCTTTATTAGTTAAAAGATATCGTGAATGCTGAGAAATACCCGAAATCCTTCTCTTCATTTTTGCCTATCAAGTCAATTTGAGTGCCGAAGACAAAAAGCAATAAGGGTGAAATTTTATATGTAATACCCGGCATAAGTGATAATTTATCGGAATGAAGTTTTCCATTCCATGTAGCAAAGCCATTTAGCTCAACCACACCTTGAAATTTTTCCGATAACCATTGACCAACGCCTATACCGTAGTTTAAAATATTGTTATACGGATGAACGCCGTGAATCCTTGTATAAGAAAGGATCATATCAATGCTTGAACTTTCGGCTAATTTTAAAGAAGCGATTGAACCATAAGTTGATGTTAGATGATGTTCATCATCCCGTAATGTATCGGCAATAAATTCATTTCCGGCAGGCAGAGCAACTCCGGCTATTAAAGCCAGATTAAAATTTTCTGAACCGGTAAGAATATATTTAGAACCAAAGGAAACTTGTTCTATTGAAGATGAGAAAGCCGTACCTATTTCAAAATTATTGGCAATACCGGCAGTAACTCTAAACATAACACTTGATGAAAAGTTTTTGCCTGATAATGATTCTAACGAACCGTTATCGGAAAATCTATTTTTTGCATCAAAAACAGAAAAAGAAGGTTCGAATTCGAAACTGCCGTTAGATAATGCCGTTGCTTCCGGCACACAAAGTTTTGAACCGGAAATTCCGCTAATCTGCGCTACTGAAATTGTCAGCGGCATTAGCAGAAGTATATAAAGCGCACGGTAAATTTTTTCTCTTTTCATTGTATTTACTTTTTAAGCGACTTCTTGTAATTGTGATGATTCTTCTCTTAGCAAAACTTTATTAAGATCAATCAGAATGAGTAATCTGTCTTCAAGTTTTCCAACCGATTTAATAAAATCAGAATTGACGCTTGTAACAATTGATGGCGGAGCTTCGGTTATGTTAACCGGAATGCGCAATACTTCATTTACCGAATCCACTATGAAACCAATTGTTCTTGTCTCAATCTCAACTACAATAATTCTTGTGTCTTTGTCATGTACTTTTTTCTCCATATTCAATCTTGTTCTAAAATCAATCACTGGAATAACTCTTCCTCTCAAGTTTATAACCCCTTCGACGAAGACGGGAGAATTAGGAACTTTAGTTATTTGAGTCATCTTGTTGATCTCTTGAACATTGAGAATGTCCACCCCGAATTCCTCGCTTCCAATCTTGAAACTGACCAACTGTAGAAGTTCATTGGAATCATCTTTCTTTTGGTTTACGGTACTCATTTAACAGTACTCCTTACTTAGTTAATTTGCCTTCTGCATTTATGTAATAATTTGGTTCAGAAATTTCTTCGCAGATTGTGTGTATCTTCTTTAAATCCTCTGACAATTTTTTAAAACTATTTAAGAATGGTTCGTCATTATTAAGAACTTCATCCTGGTGAACTGCTGCGTAAACAAGTCCTTCTTTAATCTTTTGTGCCCTGCTGTGAAGGGAGGATAGTTCTCCGTTTAAATTTTTTATGGAATCTTTTTCATACACCTCATTCTCTTCTAATTTGCTAATAAGAGAAATTAAGCTTTGCGAGCTATGCTCCAGATATTCGGCTAGACTTAAAACTTTTCTAAAGAAATCGTAAGAAATAATTAATGTGTTTTTCATTTCAACACTCCGTGATTATTGCTTAATGGAATTCCAAATTCTACTATAGTATTAATGCCTTCTTTGCTTTCAATATTTAAGTAGCCGTTGTGTAATTCTATTATTGCTTTCACTATGGCAAGACCAATTCCTAATCCTTCTTTGAACGTATCTTCTTTTCCAAGTTGATTAAACGGTGCTATCTGGTTTTTATCCGTTGATTTCATACCGACTCCATGATCGGTAACTTTTGTTTTATAATATTGACCGTTAGATTTGCCGCTAATTTCTATTGCGCTGCCCGGTGAAGAAAATTTTGCTGAATTTTCAATTAATTCTTCAAGCACAGTTTCAAAATGC
>JAKAMS010000130.1 GCA_021812745.1 Bacteroidota bacterium
TGAATAATCCGACTCTTGGAAAAGGATTGGTTGCCGGATATGGATTAAGCGGCGGAGGCGGACGTCCGGGATTTGCGTGGTTTTTTGGAGGAGACGCATTTATCAACTCTCTCACTATGAATAGTTACGGCGATTACTCTGCTGTTCGTGAGGCGCTTGAGTTCACTCAAAAATGGCAGCGGGAAGAAAATTATCCGATTAGAAAAAAATCAAAAGACGAAAAAAATATTGATATCGGAAAAATGTCCCACGAACTTTCTCAAAGCGACGGACTCATTGATTGGTGGAACGATTATCATTACGGATATAATCATGCCGATACTTCACCATGGTATCTGGTTGCGATCGGCGATTATTTCAAAAAAACAGGAGATGTTGAGTTCATCAAAAAAAGTTGGAAATCAATAATTCAAGCATACAACTGGTGCAAGAGTAAAGACAGCAACGGCGACGGTTTGATGGATCTTAAAGGTGCCGGTCTTGGTGTGCTTGAGTTCGGATCGCTTGTAAAAATCTTCAATGATAACTACACGCAAAGTTTGTGGACACAAGGAATCAAAGAAGTGAATCTCATGGCAAAATTTGCGGGCGATAAAGAAATTGAAAAAGAAACGGAAAAACTTTTTCCTTTGGCACAACAAGCTTTGGAAAAAATATTTTGGATAGCTGATTTGGAATTCTACAGTTTCGGCGCTGCGGAAGACGGTAAGCAAGTCCGCGATAAAAATATTTATTCATCGGCATCAATTCTTTTTGGTCTGATGAACCAAGAGCGCGGAATAAGTACAATAAAAAAATTCAATGAAAGCGATATGGTAACAGATTGGGGAATTCGAAATCTCTCAAATAAATCTTCAATGTATGAACCGACGAATTACAATTACGGTACCATCTGGCCGTTCACTTCCTATTTTATCGGCTCAGCTCAGTTTTATACTCACTTTGATTTGCAAGGATACGAGACTGTTAAAAAAACCGCTCAACATGCTTTTGATTACGGACTTGGAATTGTACCGGAAGTTTTTTCCGGTGACATAAACACAAAACTAGGTGAAGCCTATCATGATCAAGGATTTAGCGTTAGCGGCTATCTTTTTCCTATGGTACATGGATTGATAGGACTTGAAGTTGATGCGTTGAACAATAAAATTACGTTTGCCCCAAAACTGCCCGCGGATTGGAAATTCTTGAAAGTGAGCAATATTATAATTGGAAAATCAATTGTGAGTTGCGAATTGAGAATGGGAAATGGAGTCCTTAAACTATTTGCTGATAATACTGGAGAGAAGGGAATTGATTTTAGCTTTATGCCGGACTTACCACTCGGCTCAGAAATTATTTCAGTTTTTCTAAATGGAATATCGATTCCTTTTGAGTTATTAAAACATGAAGAGGCGTATCAGCTTAAATTAAATTTCAAAGCAAAAGAGAAAAATGAGATTGAAATAAATTACAAACCTGCTGCTGCGGTTTATTCTTTAGCCCAAAGAGTTTCCATCGGTGCAACAAATGAAGGGCTGAAAATCGTTTCGCAAAAACTGGAAGGAAAGAAACTTACAATTAGCTGTGAAGGAAAGCCCGGAAAGGATTACGAACTGGGACTTATGAACGACGAATCTGTAAAATCAATATCAGGAGCCAATTTAAAAGATAAAAAACTATTTATCCGCATTTCAGGAAACGGAAATGAGTTTGTAAAACATGAAATTTTGATTGAACTGAAATAACAATTGTCAATGAAAAATATTTTTTTCATAAAAATATTTTTTTAGAAAAATTATTTTCTTGTTAGGAATACAAAATCAATTTTTATAAATTTTGTTAGAGTTTAACAGTAACCTAATTATTCTTTTTTAGGAAACATGCTGCCAATAACACTTGAACCCCAACAACAGATTAGTCTTTTTCCAAAGCAATCAAACAATTCGTTTAATTGTGAAATTGAAGTTATTAATAACGGTCCCTCCGCAGAAATTCGTCTCTCTTTTTTAACCAAGCAAAAAGAAAAAGTTGTAAGACGAACAAGGAAAAAAGCATTTCCTAAATACGAGACAATTTTATTGTTCCAATAGTAAGTAAGCGCTACTCATTTTTTTAAATTCTGAAAAAAATACAATTTTCTTAATTCTTTTTTGTAAGAAATGGAACAAACGAAACCACTGCTTCATCTAAAGTGGAAACGGAAATAGTCATGAGTGAATTTAAAGTTAAGGGGCAGGAGCTGATACAGAAAATTGAAGAGCTTATCCACGAAGGAAACGTTACTCGTATAATTGTCAGAGATGATAAAGGAAACACATATATAGATATTCCTGTAACGGTTGGCGTTTTGGGAGCTGTGTTTGCGCCAATTGTTGCGGCTGTTGGAGCCCTGGCAGGCATGGCTGCAAATTATACACTTGAAGTAACCCGAAAAGATGATGAGAAGAAAAAAAACGTCTGATAACTTAAAACAAGTGACTGCATTTTTTATCTGATAAAGTGAGGCATTTCAAAAGGAATCTCAATAGATAATTCCACAAGACCCTTCATCTCGCCGTTTTCGAACCATGGCGATTGATAAATAAGTTTTTTCTTTCCGTTCTTTTCGATTGTATAAATGTTCGGAATTTGTTTGTTCATAATTTCTTTGATTTTTTCTTTTGACGCATCTGTGTGACAACCGAACATATTTTTTCCGATCAAATCATATCCACCATCACTCTCGAATACTGCGGCAGATTTCTGATTCATCTCGATTATGGTTCCATTTATATCACATACGGTAATTGCCGCAGGGAATTCTTTAATCCATTTTGAGTGCATCTATTCTCCGAAAATTATTTACATCCAAAAGATACAGAAACTTGTATTATCGAGCGAGCCGAAATACAACTGTGTCTGGTTCTGCCGTGGCAGTCATGACATCAACATCTGAAATTTTTACAAGCGTTTCGCTATAACCGGTTTATGAAACCAAGGTTCAGATGATTAATAATTAATGCGTAATTAACCGTTCAATACATCAAAGCATGCGCGGTATTTGCGATGAGTGATGATGAATGATTGGGCTTGTTAATGAAAGATCAAGAACAAAACTAAATCTAGCTTCAAAGCTAAGCAGCTCTCCATCTACGTCATACCGCCAGCAGTAAATGCCCGATAGAGCATAAATGTTTTCCGATGCTTTCTGGACATTAATAAATTTTTCATGTAGATCAACACTTAATCTATCGCGGGTACAGAGCTGTTCAAAATAGCTGCGGATTTTTGCGCGGCTATCTAATACTCTATTAGAGAATGTCGGAATTAAAACTGCATTCTCGTTGTATAAGGCGAGAATGTTTTCAATCTCGCCTTTATTAACGGCATTTAGCCAATCCGTTAAGATTTCATTCGGTTTCTTCATAACAGATAACGCTTTCATTATTGATTTAAAAACTTTTCTGCTTCTTCAATGGTTGGAACATATTTCAATTTGTAAGAATCCATCGCTAAAGAATTATTCGCAAATTGAATCAATCCCATTTTAGATGTTCCAACAACCCGGACAATTCTGTTAACCTTCTTCTCTATTAGCATAGTCATTATTTCTTTCAGAATAGAACCGGCTTCATCATCACCGTGTATAAATTTTGATATATCATTAATCAAATCAAAATCCGGCTTTAGAAGAACTATCTCTTTTTCAATTAAATCTTTAGCTTTCTCTGCTTCATCATAGGAAACAGTTCCGCTTATGGAGAGATACAACCTATTCTTTGCAATATCTTTTTGTGCTTTAATCATTTTATATACTCCAATAGATGAAATCTAAATATAATAAATTATCTTAAAAGAAGATTTCAAAACTAAAAGAGTAATTTCTAATCGGCGCAACATTACCTATAAACTCAACGTAATTGTAGTTGAAAATATTTTTAGCGTTTAGATAAATTTTTGCCGGAGCGCTTCCTAGTAAAAAGTTATAACCGACGTTCAAATCCGTAACATAAATCGGAACACGCTTATCACCGTCTATTACCAGCGCAATTGGCGGTTGCGTAAGATTAAAATCTATCTCTTCTACTTTGCTCATATATCTAAAATCAATTCCAAATTCAAACGGATATGGAGAGTATTGCAGTTGAGCAGTAACTGAATTACGAGGGCGGTATTTCATGGCAGTATTCTTATCTAGATCCCGCGCCCACATATAATTATACCCTGCTTTCAATTTTAATTCGCCTGGAACGAGAGACCAATCGGCATTAAGTTCAACTCCCTGAATTCTCGCTCTGCTCAAATTTATAAATTGAATTTTTGCGTCGTTAGTTAAAACCGGTTCGATAAAATCTTTGTATTCATTTTGATAGAATGCAAGATCAAAAAGAAGATCTTTAGAATAATTATAAATAGTTCCCGCCTCGAATGAAATGCTGGTTTCTGCTTTTAAATTCGGATTAGACTTAACATCTATGCCGCCGCCGACCGCTGCTGTAGTAAAAACTTCCGACGGAGTCGGTGCTCGAAAACCGGTTCCAAGAGATGTTCGTAATATTAAATCTTTTGTTAGTTTATAATTTAGTCCGGCTTTTGGCGCGGCAGCGTTAGCGCTTTTAAGCGTATCAAGTTTCATATAATCGTATCGTAAGCCAAGAGTTAAAGAAAGATCGGGATTTATTTTCAATACTCCTTGAGCGTAAGCGCCGAAGCCAAAAAAGTTTGGACTCTTAAAAATATTAGAAGATATTTTTGAATACGATGTTTCAACACCGGATGTAAGAACAAACGCATCAGACAAATTAATATTTGTAAGAAGTTCATTGCGGAAAAGATCGGCGGTAGAAGTTGTTAACTCGATTCCGTAACCGTCAAACTTTGTATGGTAAAAACTGGATTTGAATTCTGCAGTAATATCTTTGCTAAAAGTGTGGTGATAAATTAATCCGGTAAAAAGCCGGTTAGATTTTACAATATTACCGTTGTCTTCATCTTTGGGAACGAGGGCATTTCTAGAATCTTTCCAATAAAGAAAGTTTCCGCGGTTCATATTGAGAAAATCTGCAAAAAATAATAAGTGATTATGGATGGTAAAATCATAATTTAATTTTAGATAACCGAGATAGTGTTTTGCGTAATCATTCTGACGGTAACCCATATTGTCGAATTTCTTTAATGAAAAAGTATAGCTCAAATTGTTGATCGAATTAGAATGAGTTAGTTCAACTCCGTAAAAAAATCTTGTATTGTTGTTCCACTTCCAAATGTCATAAGCCGGTTTATCGTATGCGCCAATGTATGAACTGAAATGGGTAATTGGATTTTTTACTGCGGACCTGGTGATTATATTTATCACGCCGCCAATTGCGGTAGAGCCATAAAGAGAACTTGCAGGACCCTTAATAATTTCAACACGCTCAATATCGGCAACAGGAATTAGTTCCCACACAATATCACCGGTATCACCCGAATAGAGAGGAATTCCGTTTGCCGCAACAAGGACGCGAGCACCGGCGCCTTTGCTATAGCCATTCGAACCGCGAATGCTGACTTGTTCAAGATTCATCTGCACACCGGGCACAAACCGGAGCGCATCATCAAATGTTAGATAATTCTTCTGGGAAAAATCATCTGGCGTTAAAACGGTTGTGCTTACAGAAAGATCCTGAACTTTTTGTTCATACTTACCCGCACTAACAACAATCTGTCGGCTCTGGATTGCTTCTTCGGTTAAAATAATTGTAATTGGCTTTGTCTTTGCGTTCAGTAATAAAGTTATTTTTTTCCCCCCGTATCCGATGAGCGATACTTCAATAGTGTATTCACCAAACGGGACATTCTTTATTTCAAAAGTTCCGTCCGGTAATGTAGCCGCGCCTAATTGCGTTCCAATAATAATTACATTTGCATTTATTAGCGGTTCGTTTTCATTTGTAATTACTTTTCCTTTAATGGTGCCCGACTGAGCGAATGAAACTAAAAGCGGAAGCAGTGTAATAAGAATAAAAATTTTTTTCATTAGAAGACCCTTTTCTTTTTGAGAAATGAATTCTCGAGTCGCAATTTTTTATTTTTTACATCGGCGGCTGCGGCGGAGGATTATTGAAATCAACAATAATATCTATACCTGCAGTTATTTCTCTGTCCAGAATTGTAAGCGGCTTTGGTTTTGATTGATCTCCGTTTATACAATAAACTCCTACAATTACCCAATCTTTTCTGTCAAATGATATATCCGGAGTTTTTGATTGTGCAACCATCACGTATGAATGTTCACCGGGCATCAATTTAAAATCTAATCCAAAATTATGTAGAATATAATTCTGTCCAACGGAATTAAAAACAAATTCTTGGCTTTGATATGGGATCGGATCAATAACAAAACTCAAATTAAGAAATGAAAAATCTTGACTGGATAGAATAGGATTTTTAAAAACAAATATATGTGTCCTAGTAATACCCGCGGGCCAATTGCCAATAAAAGTTACTTTTCCGCTGAAGCCGGTTACTCCGGTTTTAATTGGTTCAGGTTCAATGCCTTTATCGCACCCGCCCGCTAAAGATAAAAATGCAAGAACAACAGCAGCGGCAAATATTTTTTTCATTTATTCTCCATTCACTCTTATAACACGTCTAATATAACAGAACTTAAAGAACAAATCACGTTGTACTTATAAAAGTAATTAAGATGAAATTGGCTTTTTATTTGAGTAGATTTTTATACGATCAATTTTTATTGTGAATTAAGAACCCTATTTCGAATTAAGAATTAATGTGAAATCACGATTGCAAAAAAATATTTTTATAATTCTTTTTATTTCCTCGCTAGTTTCAATTGCTTCTTATGGTCAATCAACCGAAGATTACCATGAATATCAATTCAATCAGATTAAGGTTGAAGATGGATTATCTCAGAGTACGGTCTTTTGTATGCTTCAAGACCGCAAAGGGTTTCTCTGGTTCGGAACAGCAAATGGATTGAACCGTTACGATGGATATAGTTTTGTTGTTTATGCTAATGACCCGGCCGATTCTACAACAATTTCTG
>JAKAMS010000131.1 GCA_021812745.1 Bacteroidota bacterium
GATTCGTCAATAAGCATTATAGGAATATCATCCTCGATTCGGTAACGGCGCCGTGTTGCTTTATCTGTTGATACAAGAAAATTACCATCTAGAACAAGATCTGCCTTTGTTTCGGGGCAGCAAAGAATATCTAAAAGCTCTTTTGAAATCATTTTCTTCCTCTGAAATATTTAACACATAAGTAGTAAATTGCACTCAAATTCTTCCGGAATAAATCTAACTAAAATTTTCATAAATATTCGGTCCAAATTATGAGCGATACAAAACAACTCGCTGAATTTCCGAAAATTGATACCAAGCGGTTAATTCTGCGTAAGCTAACTTTAGATGATGTTAATGATCTTTTCGAATATGCTTCCAATCATGAAGTACCGGAATTCTTACCATGGGAAACCCACAAAACAATCGAAGACACTCTTGCGTTTATTAAACTTGTTGAAGAGGAGTTTAAGAAATTTTATTTCATTGTTCTTGGGATTGAGATAAAAGAGAAGAAAAAATTGATTGGCACAATTGCGTTGCGTAATTGGGACAAAGCGGACCGCTGTATAGATATTGGTTATGTTTTATCAAAAAATTATTGGAATAAAGGATTTACTACTGAAGCCGTTAAAGCTGTAATCCATTTTGGATTTGAACAGTTAAACGCAAACCGCATAGAAGCTCATTGTGATGAAGATAATACAGCTTCTTACCGTGTCATGGAAAAAGCCGGAATGAAATATGAAGGAACATTGCGTAAAAAAATCTTAATCAAAAATAAATTTACCAGCATTAGATTCTATTCCATCATTAAAGAAGAATATAATAAATGACGCGCGTAAAAATTTGTTGTATCTCTTCAATTGAAGAAGCGCAACTTGCAATACAATACGGCGCTTCTGCGCTTGGCTTAGTTTCCGCAATGCCCAGCGGACCGGGTGTAATTTCAGAAGAATTGATTGAACAAATAGCAGAAAAAATGCCTCCGGGTATATCAACATTTCTTCTTACAAGCAAACAATCAGTAGAAGAAATTATAGAACAACAGCGTAGATGTAAAACAAACACGGTTCAAATCTGCGATAAAATAGTTCAAGGAAGCTACATTCAACTAAAGCAAGCTTTACCTGGAATAAAGATTGTTCAAGTGATTCACATTACGGGAAAAGAGTCGTATGATGAAGCTGTTGAAGTTTCGAAAAATGTTGATACTTTGCTTCTTGATTCCGGAAATCAAAAACTAGCTGTAAAAGAATTAGGCGGAACGGGGAGAACTCACGATTGGACTATAAGCAGAAAAATAGTTGATTCCGTAAAAATTCCCGTTTTCTTGGCTGGCGGCTTAAATGCAGAAAACGTTGCGGAGGCAGTTCAGAATGTAAAGCCATTTGGCGTGGATATTTGCTCGGGTGTTCGAACTGATGGAAAATTAGATGAGCAGAAAGTGAAAGCGTTTTTTGCAAATCTAAACACTGTGTAATAATGAATGAATCTCTTTCTAACAAAAAAATTCTAAAATTTTGGATTCCGCTTTCGGCAACTTGGCTGATGATGTCTGTGGAAGGTCCGTTTCTAACGGCGTTAATAGCGCGTATGTCAAATCCGGAATACAATCTTGCAGCTTACGGAGTAGCATTCGCCTTTGCTTTAATCGTAGAGTCTCCCGTTATAATGATGATGAGCGCCTCTGTTGCTTTAGTCCGTAATGAATATTCTTTTTACAAACTAAGGAACTTTGTCTATTCGGTAAATCTTTTGATTACGCTCTTCATAATAATTTTAATAATTCCTCAGATTTTTTATTTTCTTACAATTGAATTAATGAATTTACCCTCTGAAGTTGCAATGCTTACGCATAAAGCAGTCATCTTATTAATTCCTTGGCCGGCGGCAATAGGATATAGAAGATTTTATCAAGGAATAATGATTAGCGGTAATGCTACACGCCGAGTTGCTTACGGAACTATTATCAGAATGTCTTCAATGTTTTTTGTTGCGGTAATTTTAATACCATTCTCTAAATTAGATGGAGTTGCTATTGGTGCCTCGGCTCTTTCTGCCGGAGTAGTAATGGAAGCACTTGCAAGCAGAATAATGGCGAACAAATTTGTTAAGAATGTAAAACTAAATCTCACTAAAGATTTATCAACAAATCTTACTTATAAAGAAATTATAAAGTTTTATTATCCGCTGGCTCTAACTTCTTTTATCTCACTTGGAATTCAGCCGATTGTAATTTTTTCAATGGGTCAAAGTAGCAGAGCGCTGGATTCGTTAGCGGTTTTGCCTGTATTAAATTCTCTTGTTTTTTTCTTTAGAAGTTTCGGTTTGTCTTTTCAGGAAGTAGGTGTTGCGTTAATGGGAGGAAACAAAAATTATTATAAACTTAGAAACTTTGCTTTTGTCCTTGGAATTGCTGTTGTAACCGGCTTGGGTTTAATTTCATTTACGCCGCTTTCAGATATATGGTTTCAAAAAGTTTCCGGGTTGTCATCTCAGTTATCGGAATTTTCTAAATTTCCTCTGATGCTTTATACAATCTTTCCCGCCACAACTGTTTTTATAAGCTTTCAAAGAGCAATTCTTGTTTACTATAGAAGAACTAATCCTATTACATACGCTACTATAATTGAAGTAGTCGGAATAATAATTACTCTAATAATTACTATTAAATATTTCTCACTGGTTGGTGTTATAGCGGCAATCATTGCTTACACGTTGGGAAGAATAGCGGCGATTATTTATTTGATACGTCCTTTTAAGCTGGCGGTTGATAAAAGTAAAGAATAGTTATTTGCTGATAAGTTTGAATCCAGTTCCGTGCACATTAATAATTTCAATTGATTTATCCAGCTTAAGATAGTTCCGGAGTTTTGTTATGTACACATCCATACTTCTGCCTGTAAAATAGCTCTCGTCTTTCCAAATTCTAGTCAGGGCTTCAGATCGTTCTAAAATCTTATTCTTGTTTATGCAGAGCAGTCTAAGCAGATCGCATTCCTTTTGAGTAAGTCTTTGTTCGCTGCCGCCGTGATATAGAACCCTCTTGTTGTAATCAAAACTGTAGTCGCCTATTTTGAATTCATTTCTGTCATCTTCCTTCTGGACATTTTTAGTGCGTTTCATAATTGCATTCATACGCATTATAAGTTCTTCCATGCTGAAAGGTTTGGTCACATAATCATCTGCACCTATTTTGAATCCTTCTATCTTATCGTCAAGCAGAGATTTTGCCGTTACGAAAAGAAATGGTGTTTGTTTATCAATCATCCGGATTTTTTTAGCGAGAGAGAACCCATCCATTTTCGGCATCATAACATCAATCAGACAAAGATCGAACTTATTTGCCTTGAATTGGTTGAATCCTTCTTCGCCATTAAGGGCTTGAGTTACTTCAAATCCTTTAACGGAAAGAAATTCACGCAGCAACATTCCCAGGTTAGAATCATCTTCTACTAAAAGTATTTTGCTTTTCATTATTCGCCGGCTATTGGAAGTATAAATTGAAATTGACTTCCTTTTCCATCTTCACTCGTCACAGAAATTTTACCATTATGTGCTTCGATTATTTTTTTTGCATAGCTTAAACCAATTCCAAAACCACGCACGTTTTGTACATTGCCGCTTGCCACTCTGAAAAATGTTTCAAAAATCTTTCCCTGAAATTCTTTGGGAATCCCAATCCCATTGTCTTTAATAATTACTGCAACGGATTTGTCTACATTCTTAGTTGTTATAGTTATTTCTGGTGCGCGTTCATTGTATTTTATGGCATTGTCCACCAGGTTGGCAATAATATTTGTTACATGAAAGTCATCACAATGTATGATTGATGGGTTAGCGTTCAATTCAAAATTTATTTTACCCTCTTTTAGTTTTATGGCATCTTCATACATCAGCGCTGCGGAACGTATTAATTCATGTAAATCAACTTCTTCTTTAGATAAGTTAAATTCACTTTTTTCCATTGCAGCTGTATTCAGAAGAGTTTCAACCATTATTTTCAACCGGTCGTTTTCTTCTTTAATAATTTTTGAATAACGCATTACCGAATCTTTTTCACTTATAAGCGTTGGCTCATTTAATGCCTCGCATGCAACGGAGATAGTTGAAATAGGCGTCTTGAACTCATGTGTGATGTTGTTTATCAAATCATTTTTTACTTGGGTGATTTTTTTCTGGCGAATGAACATTTGTACCGTCTTAAAAAAGACGACAACAATTACCAATATTAGTCCGACCGATAAACCCATCATACCTGCAATTGAACTTAAAACTTGTCTATGTTCATCCGGGAAATAAACAACTAATTCATTTCTATCAAGAAACATTTCGGCTGGAAATAGAAGTGTCCTTAGTCTCGACTTTCTAATTTCAGTAGTATCCGCACCCTTTTTTAATAAGGTAAAACTGTTGGTATTAGTTTTATAAACGCCAAAATAAAAGTCGCTGGTGAATAGACGGCTTTTAAATTCCTGAGTAAGAAGTTTATCTAATTGTTCAGTAGAAATACGGTCTTCAATTTTCTTTTGAGAATTAACCTCCACCATTTCTGTAATTACTTTTTGAATGAGAGATTGTCTGTTCTTTACAATAGTATCAAAATCCGAACGCCATACATACCGCGGTATATTTGCTCTACTATCGGGAGAATACGCAAATACTCTTAATTGGACTCCCTTTTTTGTTGAGTCAAAATCATTTTGTGGATTGATTTTGTAAGGCGCTTCATCGCTGAATATTTTTACCATCTTAGATTTAGATGAACTATCTCCGACAAAAATTCCAAATTCCTTTTGCCTTGCTTTATTTTTACTTTTAACAGAAACATCGGTTTGGGATTTTTGTAAAATATTTGCAAAAACTGTTTTTGCAGCTTCTTCCTTGTCTATCTGATCAACCACTCTTAGAATGGAATGAAAAGCATTTCTACGAAAACGTTCCCGTTCAACCTGGATCAAATTGGAAATCCAATACATTTGAACTGCAATTAATCCGATAACTGCTGCAGTCATCAAAGCGACAATAATTTTTATTTTTCGTTCTTTCATATATCTAAATTTAGCTTAATCTACGACTTAATTCTTACCTTTAACAATTTTTAACAAATATTCGGGACCTCTTTATGATTTTGAGCTGTATGAGTATGTATCTTAAAATATAAAAAAAGGAGAAGTGTTATGATGGTACTTCTGACAAACAAATCGAAATCTTTAGCAGTTATGGTTCTTATTCTGATGGGATTTTTTTCTCTCACACTGTTTGCTCAGGAGAAAGAGGAATCCATGTCAAAACTCGATCAGCTCAAGGGAAAAGTAGAAAAAATTACAGTAAAAGTTGATGGTAAAGATATTGTATTTGAGGGGAAAGAAGCTCAAAAGCTTGCAGATCAGATGAGGTCAGAAAAAAGAATTAAAATTATTTCTGAAGGAGATCTTAAGGAAGCAAAAGAAGGTAACGGTAAAGTTTTTGTCTTCAGATCAAAAAATAAAGGAGATGATTCTGATTTAAAAGGCGGGAATGTGACGAAGAAGATAAATGTGGAAGACAAGGATGGGAAAAAAGTTGTTACAATTACAACAACAAAAGACGGTAAGGAAGAGACGAAAACATACGAAGGAGAAGAAGCCGAAAAGTTTCTAAAAGATGAAAATGAAATGAAGCATATCACCGTTACTCTTAATGATGGTAATGACAAGTCCCAAGACCGGGTGATTTATTTCAATAAAAAGATGGACGGAAGAATGGGAATGTGCGGTGGATGTTGTGGCTGTGGTAACGGTGAAGGTATGGCTAAAATGAAACATATGTCAGGTAAAGGAATGAAAAAGATGATCATTAAAAAATATGATGATAATGATAAAAAGTCTGAAGAAAATGAAGTTGAAAAAAAGATTGAGAAGAAGTAAAAATTATTTTTTGTGAGCCACAAAAATTGTGGCTCACTCAATTCTCACTCAACCCGCCAAAATAAAATTTTTCTCAAATTAGAAGTAAAATTCTGTTGCTTTCAAAATAGAATACGAGTATTTTGAAATCGGATTCAGTGGGCGGATATCCGATTATGGAATAATTATTTTTTGTTTTTATGCTTTAATCTAATTTTATCATCCTTTAGAAAGGAATAAATCAAAAAAATATAAAGTATTCTTGGAGGCATCTTAATGGATTCATCCTCCGAACAAGAAGTTAATAATCAGTTAGTGCCATATTTAAAAAATTTGGAAGCAAGAATTTCTCGTATTGAGGAAAAGCTCAACCTCGAGAACTTTTCTTCGGAAGACAATTTCGAATTACCTTCCTTTATGCCTCAGAATATTTCGGAACGAGCGGATTCATTAGAAACTCAGATTGGACAATTCTGGTTTGCGAAAGCCGGTATTGTAATCTTGGCAATTGGAATAATATTCCTGATGACTTTTCCGTATCAAAATTTACCTTCATTTTTTCCAAGTCTCGTCGGATTTATTTTAGCGGGAATTCTTTTTTTGCTATCGAATTATTGGAAAAAATCGCTTCAATTTATTTCACAATATATTTTTGGCGGCGGCTTACTTCTTCTTTACTTCTCAATTTTGCGGTTGCGTTTTTTTTCCGTTAATCCGGCGGTTGAATCTAATTTAACTGAATTATTACTTCTTATATCAATATCCGTAATTCATCTTTCGGTTTCGTATAGAAGAAGATCTACCTACTTATCGGCATTCGGAATTACCCTGCTTTCCATATCAATATTAATAGGAAATAATGCGTGGTTAATTTTCTTCACGTTAATGTTGATCAGTGGGCTATCGGTCTATTTAAAACAAAAACTGAATTGGAATTCGTTCTATATATATGCCATTCTTCTAGTCTATTTTATTCATTTCGTTTGGTTCATTGGCAACCCGGTAGCAGGCAATAAAATAGCACTGCAGAGTTCGCCATTATTTAATGTTTATTTTCTTCTAATGTATGCGCTAATTTTTGCTTACGGCAATTTATCTGGGGAACGGGGAGAGAGAGAATCGGTAAATACAATTT
>JAKAMS010000132.1 GCA_021812745.1 Bacteroidota bacterium
AAATTATTTTATGGATCAATTCATGCAAGCCGCAATTGAAGAGGCGAGGAATGGTCTTAATGAAGGGGGAATTCCCATTGGTTCGGTTATTGTTCACAATGGAAAAATAATCGGACGCGGACATAACCGCAGAGTGCAAAAGGGAAGCGCCATTCTTCACGGCGAAATGGACGCTCTTGAAAACGCCGGAAGACAACCGGCATCCGTTTACAAAGAAAGTGTTTTATATACAACACTTTCTCCTTGTCCTATGTGCAGCGGCGCAATCATTCTTTACGGTATTCCTAAAGTGATTATTGGTGAAAACAAAACTTTTTTAGGAGAAGAAGAACATCTTAAATCCAGGGGAGTGAATGTGGAGGTTCTTCAGGACGAAACATGCATTAATATGATGACTAAATTCATCCAAGAGAAACCAGCATTGTGGAATGAAGACATAGGCGTGTAAAAGCAATAGACCGCGGATGACGCAGATTACACAGAGATTCTCGGATTAAAAATGTTATACGAAGAGATTACAAGTCAAATTATTAAAGCATTTTATAAAGTAAACAATACTCTTGGCTTTGGTTTTCTTGAAAAGGTTTATGAAAATGCGATGAAGATTGAATTGACAAGAATGGGATTGAAAGTCGAGCAACAGAAAAATATACGTGTTAAATATGAAGGGGCGGAGATTGGTGATTACTATGCTGATTTGCTGGTTAATGATTGTGTAATTATCGAATTAAAAGCAGCGGAAAGTTTATGTGAAGAACACGAAGCCCAATTGATAAATTATTTGAAAGCAACATCAATTGAGGTTGGTTTATTAATGAACTTTGGCAAGAAAGCTGAATTCAAAAGAAAAATATTTACCAATGAAAACAAGTCTCTCAAAAAATCCGTTTGAATCCGCGTTATCTGTGTTATCCGTGGTCTATCTTTTCTAAAAGGAAATCCATGAAAAAATTATTTTATCTGTTCATCACAATCACATCCTTAAATTTATCTGCTCAGAACAAAACAAAAACACCGTACGATTATGTAAATCCGTTTATCGGCACGGACGATATGGGTCACACATACCCCGGAGCGGTTGTGCCGTTCGGATTGGTTCAGCTGAGTCCGGAAACGGATTCTGTCTTGTACAGCAACGGCAAAGGTTACAATCCGGATGTTTATAAGTATTGCGCGGGATATCAGTACACAGATAAAACAATCGTCGGTTTCAGCCACACACACATGAACGGGACCGGGCACTCCGATCTTGGAGATTTTTTAATCATGCCAACGATCGGCAAAATACAATTAAATCCCGGCACAAAAGAAAATCCCGAGAGCGGATACAGATCAAGATTTTCACACAGCACAGAAAAAGCTAGTCCCGGTTATTATGCGGTTAAATTAGACGACTATAATATAGATGTGGAATTAACGGCGAGCAAGCGGGTTGGATTTCACAAATATAAATTTCCCAAAACGAAAGACGCTCACATAATTCTTGATATGACTGCCGGCATTTATAATTACGACGGAAAAACTGTTTGGTCATTCATCCGCGTTGAAAACAAAAATCTTGTTACGGGATTTCGTCAAACAAACGGATGGGCAAGAACCCGTTACGTTTATTTTGCAATGGAATTTTCTAAGCCGGTAAAATCTTACGAATTAAGAAATGATGAACAATCCGTTTACGGCGGATTCTGGCGCAAGTTTAATCAGAACGAAAATTTTCCGGAGAGAGCGGGGCACAAAGTAAAATGCGCTTTCAATTTTGAGACGGAAGAGGGCGAAGTAATTATGGTGAAGATGGCTCTGTCCGGCGTGAGCACACAGAACGCAATTGAAAACCTGAAAGCGGAAATTCCCGGATGGGATTTCGAAAAAGTAAAAAATGATGCAAAGGTAAAATGGAACAAAGAACTTTCTAAGATAACAATTGACGCAAGCGAAGAGAGAAAAATTAACTTTTACACAGCAATGTATCACAGCTTTTTGAATCCAAATATTTTCTCCGATGTAAACGGCGAATACCGCGGACTTGATCAGAACATTCATAAGTCGAACAAGTTTACAGACTATACAACATTTTCTTTGTGGGATACATACCGCGCTCTTCATCCGCTATATACAATAATACAGCAGAAGCGAACCGGCGATATTGTCAATTCGATGCTTGCTCATTACGATCAAAGCGTTCACAAAATTCTGCCCGTCTGGTCTCATTGGGCAAATGAAAATTGGTGCATGATCGGTTATCACGCGGTTCCGGTTGTTGTTGATGCTTTTATGAAAGGCATTGGCGGATTCGATGTGAACAAGGCATTTGAAGCGGTTAAAGCAAGCGCGAATTATGATCTTTACGATGGAATTGGAGCGTACAAAAAATACGGTTATGTGCCGGAAGATTTGAGTTCTAACTCCGCATCCAAAACTTTGGAATATGCTTTTGATGATTGGACGATTTACAAAATGGCGGATAAACTCGGAAAGAAAAAAGAAGCGGATGAATTTTTGAAACGCGCGAACAATTACAAAAATATTTTTGACAAAGAAACTCATTACTTGCGAGCAAAAAAATCTGACGGAACATTCAAAACTCCTTTTGATCCTTTGAGTGTTGTGAATCAAGGATACATTGAAGGTAACGCGTGGAATTATTCTCTATATGTTCCTCATGATGTGAAAGGATTTATTCAACTTCTGGGCGGAAAAGAAAAATTAGTAACATGGTTGGATTCTCTTTTCACATTCGATCTTCCGGAAAAATATTTCGGTGAGAGCGAAGACGTTACCAAAGTTGGTATGATCGGAAATTATGTTCACGGCAACGAACCGTCCCACCACATTCCTTACATGTACAATTTTGCCGGAATGCCCTGGAAAACACAAGAGCGCATTCATCAAATTGTAAATACAATGTACAAGCCGGAACCGCACGGTCTTTGCGGAAATGACGACTGTGGACAAATGTCGGCATGGTATATTTTCAGCGTGATGGGATTCTATCCTGTCGCTCCCGGAAGCAATGAATATGTTATTGGAAGTCCTTGTGTTGATAAAGCAACAATCAATTTGGAGAACGGAAAAAAATTTAACGTTACCGCAGAGAATTTATCAGAGAAGAATATTTATATAAAAGAAGTTCTTCTTAACGGAAAGAAAATTAACAGAAGTTATATCACGCATAATGAAATTATGAATGGCGGCATGCTTGTTTTTAAGATGGATGACAAGCCGAATAAAAATTGGGCTGTTGATAATAATTCTGTTCCGTATTCGATGAGTAAATGAGAATGTTTCGAATAAGCAAATATTAACCAGTTAGTGTAAAAAGAACTTGTTCTGATATATAAAGAATACTGTGTTAAAATACGCATTGAGTTAAAAAATGTCACAAAAATATCTTTGTCCCATATGTTCAAAAGAACTTAAAGAAATTTCCCGTTATCCAAATTATGTTTGTGATATATGTGTTAGAAAAAGTGTATCTATAGATAATCGTGCGCTTATATTTAGCAATGTTAATTTATCGGGTGGTTATGCTTCTTATTATGAAGATAATGGCGAAGAGTATAACTCACATGAGTGCTTTATTAGTGGAACATTATGTTATGCAGACGAAGCACGATTCGGTGGAATAGTTGTGCAAGTTGTAAGGGAAAAAAACTAAATCAAAAACATGACCTTTAAAATGAAAAGGAAAATTTATGTCCATTTACGATAAATCAGTTCGAGAATTATTAAAAATTTTTAAGGAAGACAACAATATTGTAAAGGATCTAATCTTTTCTCGTCAAGATGTATTGAATTGGTTTTTTGATCATTATCCTAAAATAAAAAAAGGAACAATTACAGCACATCTAATTAGAATGTCAACAAATGCTCCAAGTAGAATTCATTACTCTGTTAATAAAAACGGGGAAGATGATTTATTTTATCAAATAGACAGTACTCATTTTAGACTTTACAACAAGGAGATTGATCCACTTCCGATTTATAATGGAGGAGAGAATACACCACCTACTCCTTTGAATGGGAATTCAGATGGACTCGAAGAAAAAGAATTCGCTTATGAAAGAGATTTACGGAATTACTTATCTAAAAACTTATTCGAAATCGAGGCGGGATTAAAATTGTATGAAGATGAAGGAATAAATGGCATTGAATTTCCGGCTGGGGGTCGGTTTATTGATGTTTTGACCATAGATAGAGATGGTAATTTCGTGGTAATTGAATTGAAGGTGTCACGTGGATATGATCGAGTTATTGGTCAATTATTAAGATATATGGCTTGGATTGGAAAAAATATGGCTGAGGATAAACAAAAAGTTCGAGGCATTATCATTGCAAAGAGTATTTCAGAGGATCTACTTTTAGCGGTCTCAAAAGTTTCAGATATTGATTTATATGAATATGACTTAAAAGTCACTTTAAGAAGAGTGAATAGTAGATAAAAGGCTTAAAGGAAGAATTGTAAAAGTTTTGTAAAACCCGCATCAACGCACAGCTAAATCATAGTTAGCGCCGCTTATAATTACTATTTTATCAGCGCGAATGAAAGCATGCTAAGCGTTTATTATCAATAACACCTCGGCTTCTTTTCTTTTCGTAGTAACAATAGATTATTAACAAGTAATACTCTTAGCTTTTTGGAAATAAGATGAATAAATCTAACGGACATAAATTTCACATTCCTGTTCTCGGAGTTGCGTTTTCTGTTGATGCGCCTCTTAAAGTGGCAAAGTATGGAATCTCTTCCGTCATGTCGGCGGTTGACGACACATTGATGGAAAAGTTACGCAAACATTATTTAGAAAAATTGAACAGACCATACGCGGCAATCGGAGACAATATTGAAGACGCGCGCGCAAAAAGAGTAACCGCATATTTGAATATGGTTAATATGCTGGTTAAAGAACAATTTGAAGAATTAAAGAACTCGCCGTTTGAAACCGGAAGTGAAATAACCAAATATTTTGAGATGCTGCCGGACTCTTCCGAGCTGAAGATAAAATACAATGAAATGTTGAATACCGGCGATGATATAGCGCGGTTCAATTTGCAAACCGAATTGCGCCAAAATATTTATCATGGCTCGATTGATATAAATATCATGACTAAGCTGGACAAAGCGAATTATGATTCGAACAACGAAGCGCTTCCTTCCGAATATAATGATGCGCACGCTTCGCTGCGCGGATTCGCTATGAGCGATCTGGAAAGTTCGGTGATCTTCTCGGCGGGAATGAATCCGAAATTATACAGCTACATAGAAACATTTAAGGATTTTTATCCCGATCTAAACTGCAGCTTCAAAAAGAAAATAGTAATTAAAGTCAGCGATTACCGTTCCGCTCTTATCCAAGGAAAATTTTTAGCAAAGAAAGGTTTATGGATTTCCGAATTCAGAATCGAATCGGGTTTAAATTGCGGCGGGCACGCGTTTGCAACCGACGGTTTGTTGATGGGACCGATTCTGGAAGAATTCAAAAACAGAAAAGATGAATTGATGAATGCGTTAAAGGAAATTTATCTTCCGGCGTTGATCAAAAAAGGAATTTCCATCAATGAAGAAAAACTAAGTTACGATGTAACTGTTCAAGGCGGCGTTGGAAAATCAACCGAGCAGGAATTTTTGCTTCGATACTATGGAGTTAAATCGGTTGGATGGGGAAGCCCGTTCCTTCTAGTTCCCGAAGTGATGAACGTTGATGATTACACTTTGCAAAAACTTTCCGACGCTAAGGAAGATGATTTATATCTAAGCGACATCTCGCCACTCGGTGTTCCGTTCAATAGTATGCGTGGTAACAGCAAAGATTTAGAGAAGCTGGAAAGAGTTGAAAACGGAAAACCGGGCAGTCCGTGTCCCAAGAAATTTTTGGTTTCAAATAAAGAATATTCCGATAAACCATTGTGTACCGCTTCCATCACATTCATCAATAAAAAAATTTCTGATCTGAAAAGCAAAGAATTGGAGCCGGAAGTATATCAAAGAGAATATGATAAAGTTGTTAACAAAGCTTGTCTGTGCGAAGGGCTCACCGTTACCGGCTTAATAGTAAACAATATTGAGTCTCCAAAGCAAAGCCGTGCGGTGTCCGTTTGTCCGGGACCGAATCTTGCGTACTTTTCCAAGATTGTGAATTTGAAAGAAATGGTTGACCACATTTACGGAAGGATTGATTTAATCACCAATCCAAACCGCCCCAATCTTTTTGTGAAGGAGCTTGAGCTTTACATTGATTACCTGCAAAAGAAAATGGAAGAAACAGAAAACAACCTTTCTGCAAAAGAGGAAGAGTTTTTTAATCTATTCGCCGCAAATCTTTTTGAAGGAATCAACTACTATAAAAAAATGATTCCTGATATTTTAGAAGAATCTGAAACGACGAGAGAAAAAATTAAAGAAGGAATTGATGCATTGGAACAACGTCTCCTTTCGATTTTTTCTGTCGCAGTAGAAATTGATTGAAATAATTATTCAATGTAAACCCTCGGTACACGCGTATTGATGTTTGTTAAAATTTCATACGGAATTGTTCCCGCCCAATCGGCAAGTTCTTCAACCGTAATTTTGTTTTCACCATCGCTTCCGAACAAAATAACTTCGTCTCCGTTGTAAGCGGAATCTTTTTCAATATTAACAACAATCTGATCCATCGAAATTCTTCCTATGACGGGATAACGTTTTCCGTTAAGAAGCACTTCCGCTTTGTGAGACATACTTCTAAAATAACCGTCGCCGTAACCGACCGGAACAGTGATTGACCGAACATCATGATCGGATTGCCAGGTCAAGCCGTATCCAACCGGATGATTTGCCTTGATAATTTTGAAATAGACAACAAGAGATTTCCATGTTGAAGCCGGTTTAACTTTTATAGTGTGAGGAATTTCTTGTGAAGGATAAACGCCGTAAAGTAAAAGTCCGGGGCGCACCATATCAAGATTCGCTTCCGGCATCTGAAGTATTGAACCGGATTTTGAAATGTGTCTTATCGGAAATTGA
>JAKAMS010000133.1 GCA_021812745.1 Bacteroidota bacterium
TTGTGTTAAGACCTGTTTGATCTGAAAGCTTTGCGATTAATGTAAAGTCCGGGTTAACTAAATAAGAACTTGTAAAATTTACGTTGTCAAAATAGATTGCTATATCCGGACCTTTACCGTCGCTCTTAGCACTAGGATTTGTACCGCCTACAATAATATTGTTTGTAAATCCAACGCCGTCAACGCTACTGTTGGAAATGTAAGCAACTATCTTTCCGTTCTTATTTTCATAAGAAATATCTTTTGGAACGACAAACTCCGATTGGAAATCACCATTTGTAACGGTTGCCCTGCCTTTGTAAATCAATCCGCCTTGAAGCGTAATTGTGTAATCCATCTCTTTTAATTCGAGAGAACGCTCGGAATCATAAACGCTAACAATCGCTTCTCCGTTGTATAAATTTTTTGTTCCGTCTGGATTTCTTACGGACCCTTTGATCTTAACTGGACCAAGCGCATTTAACTGAACAAAAGATTTTAAACTACTGCCATTCACAGAATCTATGGTTGTTTTCATCTGAGGTTCATCAAGACGTAAAGCCGGATCACCAAATAAGTGATACTTTTCATCATTTTCGTAATTGAGAAATTGTTTGGTACGAAAATACGCCGCACCAATTCTTGTAGGTAAGTTATTTACATCCCGCACTCTAAAAAGATTAGAATATAATGAATCGTTTATTTCAGCATTTGACCCGGAAAATACAACCCGCGCAGCAGTAAAAGCCGCTACAGAGCCGCCGTCTCCTTTATTATTCATCAATTCTGTTGAGCTTTGAACTGCCGGATCGTCATATTTACCAAAGTCGCATGTTGCCGCCGTTAAGAAAAAATAATTTTGATTTACTAACTGCGGAATTGTAGTAGTTTTTTCAAAAACATTTTCGTGTGCCCAGACACCGGGATTGCCGTGTCCAATCCAATTTAAAATTAGAGTACCGTTATTAACTGCATCAATAATTGCTTTATTAACTGCCGGTTTTCTTCTTCCGGATCCTGTATAGACAGTCGGATACGCCGCAAGATAAATTTTATCCAGGTCAAAATATTTTGGAATTTTATTGTTAGCTAAATTTTCCGACTGACTGGTATGAATGCTGCCATCATCTTGTCCTGCACCGGCAGGTCCGTCATCCGCAGCAAGAGTAATTGTATTACGCCATAATCCTTTTTCCAGTCCGGTTTCATACTTGATAACTTTAGCAACTACAATATCTGCATCTTGTGTAGTCTGAATATTCATTCTGCCTATTGCAAGATCAATCTTTCTATCGTCGCCGGAGACACGCACAAAGTAATCATCCATTGGATAAGAGGAAATTTCATTCAACGATTCAGCAGTTTGATATGTTGGGATAAAATTCACATTTAATTTTTCGCTGTTGAGGTAATCATAATCTCCATCGCCAAATAATAGAACGTAAGAAGGTTTTACCTGCCAGTTCTCAAATGCATACTTAATAAAATCTCTAATGGCTGTAGGGTCTAGCACTCCGCCGGAAAATTCATTCATAATATCATCAACATAAAAAACTTGTGTTGATAATTTATATGGAGATTGACTTGAGCGGTACGAAGCATATTTTTCCGCTTGTGTTTTGAAATCACGCGGCGCTATTACAATCATTTCACTACCGGCTACATTACCGCGAAGATTTGAGTTGATAATTTTTGTTCCATTTGCCGGCACCTTAAAGCCAGATTGTCCTACAGCAAGATATTTGCTCACTTTGCCGGTGATTTCGCTTGACTGGAATCTTAATTGACCGCCGCTGATAGCAGCACCGCTAATAACTTTAACATTCGAATAATCGGTTACATCAAATGTTTGAATTGTACTGTTGGAAAAATTACTAAGAGTGTACTCAATATTAGCGGTAGTATCTTTAGAAAAAAACAAAAGGTTATCGGAAATAGCGTTTAAAACTCTCTGATAATAAATTTCAAAATAATCGAGATATAACCTTTGCGCATCAGAGCTTGATGTGAGTGAAATTTTTAGATTACTGCGTTCTTGAGAAAGCGCTCCGTTAAAAGTTGCCGATTCGCTTCCCGGATCTTCTACACCATAAAGAAAATCTACAATGCCACCAATGGTTGTTGCATAAATTTGAGTACCGCTTTCCTGAACTAGAACTGAAACCGCAGGAGAGTTGCCATTAACAAATCTAAATTTATAATTGATCTTACTGGAGGGAAGTATTCCGGTCAGAGTATTTAAATATGGTCTGCTGCTCTTAGTAATAAGATCAAATTGATCACCGAGATAGTCTCTGCCTGATTTACCGATATTCACACTGTCTTTATCATTGCTCTTGAATGCAAATGTTGATTGCTGCTGGTAAGCATTAGAAATATTTAACGACGGCTTCTCGCTCATCCGTTTTCCATTTGTAGAACTAATATTGAGCAGATAATAATTCTTTTTTGAATATGGTTGTTTAACTCGAATAATTTTCTTCTGATCTAAACTGTATTCCCAAAATTCCGGCGGTCTTCCGTAAAAGAGAATGTAATCGCTTGCATCAAATTTTCCGTCCTGCTCGCCAGACACGTAAATAGCATTTTCTATTGGCGCACTGCTTTTAGATAGACTAACTTGTTCCGGTAAAGAATAACCGCCATAGCCAAATATTTTTATCTTTCTCGGGTCTAGATTGTTAACATCTACTCCAAGCGTCTGCAAATAGTTTTTATCAAGTTTATAAATTCCCTCTTCCGGAGTTTCGATACGGTACCAATCGCCGTCTGCAAAAGCCGAAGCAGAAATTTTTTGAAGTTTCTTTTGAGCAACGCCCCAATTTTTTGCAGCATCCCAATTGAGTACTACGGATTGAAGCATACTATCATTAATTATTTGAGTATTAACGCGCGACGGTGGAAAAGTGATCTTGAAAACTATCTTCTTATATATTTTTATTGTGTTCGATTTGCCGTCAAATTGAACCGGATAAATATTTATTGTCTGAACAGGAAGATTTCTGACAAGTCCAAACTCTCCGAAAGAAATCAAGTCTGCTACTGAAGATGAACTATAATTATCGCCTTTAAGATATTTTTCAACAGTTCCGGCTGAGTCTTTTTCCAACTTCGGATTTGGCAAATATTTTCCGCTGAGCGTGGAGAAATCCGAACTGATAACCTGAATTGTATTTCCGATCTCAGATGGAACGCCAATATTTAATGCACGCACTTGAAGCTGAGGCAAACCTTGCTTCGAAAAGTTCTGGATGAATCCACCTAGAAGTTTTATTCTTACAAACTGTTCTCCTTGCGATGAAATTGTAGAAGTGTCGCCGTAAATTGGATGATATTCGAGGACAATAGAATTTAAATCTGAAGAAAGAATTTTAATGTCCTGGGCGGACAATATCAGATTTAAAACAAAAAAGAGAATGATTAAAGAGAATTTAGTTTTCATCGCGCTATTGAAAATAAAGTTAAGTTTTTAAAATTTTATTGCTGAATATGATATTCAAAAGCGGTAAACAAACTCTCTATAATTTTTCTCCATTTTTACGGGGCAAAATTTAGGGAAGATACAACCACTTGTCAAGTCAATTAATCATATTCTCATATTTTGATGTCAATCTGTGACCTGAATTATTTCCCTCGTGACTTCGATCAGTCGTTCTGTCTTGATATCAAATATCAGAAGAAGTCTGCCTACAAACAAACATTGTCGTTATTATAAAAAGTCCAGCGCTAATTATCCGATGTTATAATCCTAGCGCTTCTTTATTTTTTTTCATAGCATTAATGCAAAATTGAATATGCTCATCAAGAGCAACTCCAAGTTCTTCGGCTCCCTTAGTAATATCCTCGCGGTTCACGGCTCTGGCAAAAGCTTTATCTTTCATCTTTTTGAGAACTGATTTCAATTCAACTTCATCAATACTTCTGCTAGGTCTAACATAAGTAACTGCTGTTAAAAATCCGGCTAATTCATCGCAAGCAAAAAGTGTTTTCTTTAACAATGTTTCTCTCGGAATGTTTGTGTATTCCGCATGAGACATAATAGCGTTCCGGAATTCTTCATCAAATCCTTTCTCTTTCAAAATCTCATTTCCTTTAAAAGGATGCTCTTCTGCCGTTGGATATTTTTCATAATCAAAATCATGAAGCAGAGCAACATTCCCCCAATACTCAATATCTTCATTAAACTTTTCAGCGTAAGCTCTAACACAAGTTTCAACAGCTAAAGCATGTTTTAACAAACTATCGCTCTTGGTGTAATCATTAAGAATCTCCAAACAGAAATTGCGGTCTCTCATTTTTCCTGAATTCATTTTTTTACTCCGCTCTTTGGATTGTAAGAAGGACATAAATCCGCCAGAACGCAAACATTACATTGTGGGCGGCGTGCAAAACAAACATTTCTTCCATGAGTAGCAAGCCAATGCGATGCATTGATCCAATAACTTTCCGGTAACAATTCTTTCAAACGGTATTCAATTTTTTCGGGATCAGGTGATTGAACAAAGCCAAGCAAATTCGATAACCGTTTAACATGTGTGTCAACTGCAATTGAAGGAATGCCAAAAGCATTTCCTGCAACAACAGAAGCTGTCTTTCTGCCTACACCGGAAAGTTTAGTCAACGCATCAAAATCTTTTGGAACTTTTCCATTATGTTTTTCGATCAGTTGTGCGCAGCAATTACGTATGCTCTTAGCTTTCTGTCTGTAAAACCCGGTAGAGAAAATATCTTTTTCAAGTTCTGAACTGTCAACTTTTAGGTAGTCCTCAGGCTTTTTGTATTTCTTAAAAAGATTTTTTGTTACAATGTTTACTCTCTCATCTGTACATTGTGCCGAAAGGATTGTGGATATTAATAATTGAAAAGGAGAAGAATAGTCAAGTGCCGGGCGAACCGCAGGATATTCTTTCCCGAGAAGGTCAAAAATCTTTTTTGCATATTTTTTATCTGCCGGATCAATCATTTCTTAAAAACTTCTTAATAAGTAATCTTTCCACAGGCTTATTATTAATTAGATGATTCTGAATAATTTCTTCAACATCTTCAATCTTGACCCCGCCGTACCAAATTTGTTCCGGATAAACTACAATGCTTGGACCAAACGCGCAAGCATCTAAACAGCCGGTTCCATTTGCACGCATTTTTTTATTTAGTCCCAATTCTTTAAGCCGTTTCTTAAAAAGATCGCGTATTTCTAACGAGCCCTTTTCGGAACAACAGCCGCGTGGATCATTAGGGTCTCTTTTGTTTTCACAAATGAAAATATGTTTTTCGTATCTAGACATAAGTATTGTCCAAAATGAAAAAAGAAATTTATTTACCGACTAATATTAAACAAAAAAGGGAAACAAATAATTTCCCTATTAGTAGCGCGTACGGGGGTCCTCCATCGGAGTCCCTTCGGGAGAACCCGTGATCTCCGCCTTATTTTAAATTATTCCCTTCTCTTTTAGCCAGTTATATCCATCAATTGTCTTGAAAAATCTCTCCCTTTTAAAAGCTTCTTTCCTTGTAGCGAATTCTTCAAAATAGTGCAATTTATAAGGTCTATGCCCCTTAGTATATTTAACTTTTCCATTATTATGTTCCATTAATCTACACTCTAAATCCTTTGTTGATCCATAGTAATAGGTACCATCCTTGGTACTTCTTAATATATAAGCAAACATCAACAGAACTGACCTTAAAAAAAGTGTAGCGCGTACGGGGGTCGAACCCGTGATCTCCGCCTTGAGAGGGCGGCGTCCTGGACCACTAGACGAACGCGCCATTTGATTTAATGCTGTGCAAAAATAACTCAATGAGCGCAATAAACAAAAGATTACTTCACACTAAGTTTTTGTTAAAATTTTTGTGCAGGTCACGAAACTTGGCTCCGTCATCATAAATTTTTCTACAAGAAATTGAATCCGGCTCTGGCTATTCAACTACCTGCGTTTTTTTACGATATTATTGAGATAGAATGGCAATTTTAGTTTATTTTTTAATTCAACCGACTAAAATTATCAGCACTAATTTTTTAGTTACTTTCCTCTTTATATAAGTGGCAAAACTTTGTAATTTACAATTGGAAAGAAGTGTAAAAATTAATCCATAATTATTTGGAAAGGGTCTTTTTTGTATTATGAGGTAGAGGAAATGGTATCAAAGAATAAATTATCTATTATATTTTCTTCGTTACAAAGACCTCCCCAATATCCTTTCTATGTACGGAATTTATTCATATACATAAACAAAAATTAATAAATCTATTAAGGCAAACTTTAATGAGAAAGGACACTAGACCTATAATAATAAAAAAATGGCATGTCATTGCCTTATCTACGGCATTAAGCATCCTAATCATAATTGGTGCATATTTTTATTTTTCCTATGAAGAACAGACTATCCATTCAGAAAAACATAACGAGTTAAAAGCAATTGCCGAACTTAAAATTTCTCAAATTTCCAGCTGGAATAAGGAAATATTATCCGATGCAAAGATGTTTTCACAAAGTTCTTTCTTTGCAAATGGTTTGGAAAACTGGCTTGGGTCTAAATCAAATCTTTCTGTCAAATCTGAAATATTGAAAAGATTAGATCTGATTAATTCGGACTCTCTTTACAGCGATGTATTAATTACCGATGCCAAAGGAAAATTGTTTTTATCGTTAAATTCCACAGTCCAACAAATAGATACAGCCACAGAAAAATTTATTTTAAAAGCCATAGCAAAGAAAAAAATACTCGGTACAGATTTATACATGTGCCAACCGCACAATCAAATTCATCTCGATTACATTGCACCGGTTACCGACAAGAATAATGTTGTAATTGCCACATTAATCTTACGAGTTAATCCAGATAGTTATTTGTATCCGTTAATTAATGAATGGCCTGCTACAAGCAAAACTTCAGAAACTATGATTGTAAGAAAAGACGGAGACGACGTTCTCTATTTAAATCAACTTTCACATCAGAAAAACACTGCTCTGAAATTACGCATCCCATTAACAAGAAAGGAAGTTCC
>JAKAMS010000134.1 GCA_021812745.1 Bacteroidota bacterium
TATCAAATTCATCGGGATTTGTGGATGAGTCTGGTTTAGAAAATTATCTTCTCTCAACAATGGCTTCAATGATTCCAACCACAAGTTTCAAGGTAAATAAAAAGAAGACACATAAAATTGCTCTGGTTGGACCAACGGGCGTTGGTAAAACAACATGTATTGCAAAGCTTGCGGTTATTTCAAAAATAATTCACAAGCTTAATGTAGGACTTATTTCGATTGACACTTACCGGCTTGGGGCAATTGATCAACTGAGAATATTTTCTGAGATTAGCGACATAGAAATGGCGGTTGCTTATGAACCTGAAGAAATTCCTAAACTCATCAAAAAGTTTAAGAACAAGGATTTGATTTTTATTGACACAGTAGGGCGGAGCCAAAACAGTAAAAAGAACTTGGACGCAATTAAAGCGCATCTCGAAGCAGCTCAAGTTGATGAAACAGTTCTTGTTGTAAGCGCTACAAGTTCTACTCGCACGCTTAATGACGTTGCCGAGAAGTTTAAGGATTTGAAATACAGCTCGGTTATCTTTTCGAAAGTTGACGAAGCGGTTTCTTACGGCAATATTATGAATTTAGCTGTAACTCATAATGTGCCTGTTATGTTTTTAACTAACGGTCAAGTTATTCCTGACGATATAGTTTCTGTTACTCCGGCGTTTCTTGCAAATTTGGTTTACACGGGTAAGTTATATAAATGAATGGACAAGCATCACGGCTAATAGAACTCAACAAACTTGCGGGTTTAGGAAAGAAAGATTCCGCTTCCAAAATTATTTCCGTTTGTTCGGGAAAGGGAGGCACGGGAAAAACTTTTTTCGCGGCGAATTTTGCTTATCAACTTTCACGTTTAAATAAAAAAATTTTACTGATAGATCTTGATCTAAACTTCTCGAATCTTAATATCCTCTTAAATCAAACTACTACTAAAACAATTTCCACTTTCTTCGCTCAAACAGAAGCGATGGAAGATATTGTTTTTAACTATTCCAACAATCTTGATTTAATTTTTGGCGATTCCGGCAGAAGCGATTATCCAAGAGTGAGCAGAGAAATCTTAGATTACTTTTTTGTTATGCTTCGCAAGATTCAGGACAGATATGATTATATAATTTTAGATTCATCTGCCGGAGCGGATGAACTTGTTCTGCGCCAGCTTATGAAATCGGATTACAATATAATTGTAACATCGCCGGAACCAACGGCATTGATGGATGCTTATGCTGTTCTAAAACTTTTAATTGAAGACGAATCGGAAGCCGAAAGATTTGTAATAGTTAATAAGTGCAGTGACGCCGATGAAGGTGAAAACGCATTCATAAATCTTTCAACAGCGGTAAATCATTTCTTAAAAGAACATGTAGAACTGCTTGGAATAATTAGCTATGACAACGTTGCGCACAAATCAATTATCAACCAAGAACTGCTTCTGAATTTTGATCCGCAATCAATTGCCGCAAATGAAATTCTTCAGTTTGTAAAGCGTTTTATCACTATCACACAACTGGCTAATAATAACCAGTCAAGATAATCAAAGCAATTAATCTCCTCTTCAAATCAATCAAAAATGAACCTTTATTAAGTACGAACCTGATAGACGGAGTGGTATAGTGTTTGCAACTTTATAAACAAAAAAGGATGCCATGAACAAGATAATTCTACAAACCGGGTTGCTATTTTTCTTCTTTTCGGTGATCTATTTTACGCAAAGGGGAATGCCTCTTGAAAAAATTCTGCTCAATTCATTTGTCATCTTTATAATACTTACTTCTATGCTCAGCATAATTGTAATAGGAATAATTAAAGCAATCAATAGAAACTCGCTCAATAAATTAGGCGACTATTCAGAGAACTTAGCAGGAAAGACAAAAAATGAGTAACACAGCTCTTTGGACTTCGTACAAGCAAAATCCGACAACGGATTTGAAGAAACAGATTGTTCTCAATTACGTAAATCTTGTTCATTACGTAATTCATAAAACCAATCTAATTCAGAATGGGATTTTAGACCGCCGCGATTTTTTTCAATTTGGCATTGAAGGATTAAGCGAAGCGATAGACCGGTTTGATCCCGATTTCGGAACAAAGTTCGAAACTTATGCTATTCAGCGCATACGAGGAAAAATTTATGATGAGCTGCGCAAATACTCGGATAAATTTGAACACGCTGTGCAGGGTGAAAGCTGTACAAGTTATTCTTTGTCCAGTATCTCATTGAATCAAACCGTTAACGATGATGACGGAATGCAATATCAAGAGATGATTCCAAGCAGCGCAGAAAAACCAGACGCTATTTTGGAAACGAAAGACTTAAAACAAAGATTAGTTGAAATAATTAAAGAGCTTGGTGAAAGAGAAAGAACCATTTTGAGTCTGTATTACTACGAAGAACTGAACTATAAAGAAATTGCCCAGGTTTTAAACATTACGGTTTCACGCGTATCACAAATTCATTCTAAAATAATAGGTGCACTTAAACTTAAGCTGGCAGAGTACAATGCTTGATGTTAAACATCCCGAATTAAAAGACAGCATCAGAAAGAAACTTTTGAATATTGGTACGCTTCCATCTGTACCGCAGATTATAACTGAAGTCTCTCAAATGTTGGACAGTGATAGAACAAGTGCGGCGGATCTTTGTAAAGTTATTTCTCATGACCAAGGTATTGTTACAAAAATACTAGCTGTAGCAAATTCTCCGTTGTATGGATTACCGCGAAGAGTTTCTACAATAGAGTTTGCTGTAATTATAATTGGCTTCGAACATATCAGAAATATTTTAGTTGCTCTTTCTCTTGTTGAAGCTTTTAAAACCAAAAATACACCGGATTGGAATCAGAACGCATATTGGGTCCATTCGTTGTTAACAGCAACAGCGGCAAAAAGAATTGCGGACGATCTTCACTATCCAAAATCCGGCGAAGTGTTTACTGCCGGTTTGTTGCACGATCTTGGTCTTGTTGTACTTCAACGCTATCTGAATCCCGAATTCAAAAATATTTTAAGTGCTGTTGAGAGTGATCAAATCAGTCACTTTAAGGCAGAGGAAAACACTCTCGGTTTTACTCATCAAGATATTGGCATTTTCTTACTTGAGAGATGGAACTTTCCTCCATATATCAGCGAAGCGGTACTTTATCATCATAAACCATCTCTTGCAGAAAAAGGAAGAGTGCTAGCTTCACTAATTCATCTTGCGGATTATATGACTCAACGTTTATCCATAGGCGCTTTCGACTGGGATAATAATTTTGAGCTTGATGAAAACATAATAGACATTCTCGGTTTTGGAAGCATGCAATATTTAGAAGAATTTATTTTGGGTTATGAACCATTATTTAAAAGTCATCTTGAATCAATAAATCTATAGGCGGTTATGGAAACAATAACAACTGATTATTCGCAGAAGCGCGAAAGAACAGAATTGATCTTAAAAAAAGTGAATACATTAGCTCCTATTCCGAAGTTGTTAACCGAGGTGTTGGAACTGTTGAATGATCAATATACAAGTCCGCACATTTTATCTAAAGCTATTTCCAAAGATCAAAGCGTAGTTCTTAAACTGCTTACAATTGCGAACTCTCCGTTTTACGGATTGACTAAAAGAGTTTCTTCAATAGAGTTTGCAATAATGATTTTGGGATACGATGAAATCAGAAATATTGTTTCCGCGCTTTCATTAATGGAATCTATGAAAAATAAAAGCGATCAATATCTAGATCAGAAAAACTTCTGGATGCATTCATACATAACCGCAACAATCTCTAAAAAAATTGCAATGGATTTTGGATTAGAAAAAAGCGGCGAAGCTTTTCTTGCAGGACTTCTGCACGATCTCGGAATTTCGGTTGTACATAGATTTATGCATTCCGACTTTGTAAACATTTGCGATCTAGTTGGCAACGGCGCTTCTTATCTAGATGCCGAAAGACAAATTTTAGGAATGGATCATCAAGGCGTGGGCGAAATACTTCTTAAGAACTGGAACATACCGGAATTGATTTGCAATATTGTTAAGAATCACCACTCGCCAAATTTATCGCAAGAAGCGCCGGTATTAAGTTCTGTTGTTCATCTTGCGGATTATATGACACAAAAACTGCAGGTGGGCGAATTAAAGTGGGACGGCAGTATCGAATTGAACGAGCACATATTTAACAATCTGCATTTCAAAGATTTGGCAGATCTGGGAAAATTTATTGAAAATTACCGTGAACCATTAGCCGGTCAACTTGAATCATTGAGGTACCTAATTTGAGACTGATTAAAGAAAAAACTACCGAATACGAATCGTTCCATAAATCGCTTCAGTACTTTACTAAACAATCTGCGGCGCGCGGAGATTTAAAACTTATTAGCTTCGAGAACCATAGAGTTAATTCTAATCTCTTAGAGAAATATTCATTCTTTGTTCAAAATGTATCTTCGTTTCAAAAAAGAATTCAGAGCATTGAAAGCGTTATAGAATTGAATTCGATTTTCAATGAGTTCGTAAAAAGAATTATTTTTTCGAAAGAGGTGGAAATATTTCTGTTTAACGATTCCCGCCGTAATCTAATTCCGTTAAATACTGCCGCAACTCAGACTCACATTGCTGCCGTTAATAAAGCATACAAAGACGGAATTCTGGACTGGATATTCGAAACTAAGAAGGCAACAATAATCCCCGACTTGAATCTGCTTACAGCCAATGGATCAAAACTAAATCAAATTATTTTCCCAATTTTTGATAGAAAAGTAAACTATGGGCTGCTTTCAATATTAACACCGGTAACAAAAGTTCAGGATGATTCGCTCGAGAATCAATCTGTGCAAATTCTGCTTAGCATGATCATACCGATGATTATTAATCTTAGACAGAAACAGTCAATCAACAAACTCTATCAAGAGCTTCAAGTATATCAATCCAAGATGAAAAATGATTTTGATACTTACGCAATAGGTGAACTTGCACAAGGTATATTAGAAGAAATTGGCGAACCACTTCAAGTTATTCTTAGCTATACAAACGATATAGAAAATGAACAGACTGTTGAGAGCGAGGTTACAGATAAAATTAAACAGCAAGTGAAAAAAATTAGCGACCTTGCAGAGCGACTTGTGAAGTTCTCCGGACTCAACAAACCGCAGCCGCAGAAAAGCCAGCCGTGCGATATAAACAAAGTCCTAAGAGAGTTTATCAACGTGATTAAGACAACGCTCGATAATCTTGGTCTTGAATGCGAATTGGACTTAGAAGAAAATATGCCGCCTGTTCTAAGCGATCCGAAAGACATTAAACAAATGTTAACCAGCATCTTTTCAATAATTAAAAGTAATTCTAAAAAAGGCGGCGCAATTGTAATACAAACAAAATACATTAAAGAAAAAATTGTTCTTTCTGTGTTTACAACAGAACAACTGGCGGGATTTTCTAATCCGGAAGAATACAATTCTAACATTACTGTTAAACTAATAAACGAACTAATGAAGAAGAATGAAGGCGTTGTTGAGTTCAACTCACTACCGCTTAAAGGAACTATCATCCATTTGATCTTTCCAATGAAAAGGAAATTGAATTTATGAAATCCCTATTCTTTTTTGTCTTGATCTCTGCTTCATTGTTGATGGCTCAATCAAATTCTGCTGATTCGAGCACTGCTGTACAAGCACAAGGCAGCGTTAGCTTAAGTGATTTAGTTCAGCAGCAGATAAATAATGCTAGAGAAAAACAGTCAGTACAAACAACGCCTGTTGTAAGCGTTGCCGCGAAAAAAGAAGTGAATCAACCGGTTAATGAAGAAAAGCCGGGTTTTCTTGCTTCACGACCTCTGCATGTAAAAATATTTTTAGCCGGTTCAATTGTAATTCTTTTCGCTTTCTCGTTTAGAAGAACTTTACTCGCATTAAAGAAAAGGTCAACGCTTGTTCTAAAAAATAAAATTTCAATGCTGCGGGAAGAAAAAGTTGTTGCAAAAACAAATCCTAAGCTTGAAAATGCTCGTAAAAAGTTGAGAAACAACAAATCAATTTTCGATGTATCCGAGAAACATATATCCAAAGTGGCAAAAGAATTAAATGTTGCTAAAGGAGAACTGCTGCTGGCATCGCGGATAAAGCTGTTTGAAATTGGCAAAATATAAGAGAGGATGAAATGATTAAAGGTATATATACTGCCGCAAGAAGTCTTGAATATAAAGTAAAGAATATAGATGTAATTGCGAACAACCTTGCAAATTTGAGCACGACCGGATATAAAAGAGAAGTTCCCTTTTCAGAAGTAATCAATCAGATGGGCGATGTTCAGGTAAAAAAGATTACAAGCCAAAGACAGGGAGATGTTCTTCAAACTGCTAATCCTTTAGACTTGGCTATTACCGGAAAAGGTTTTTTTGCGGTAAAAAATGACAACGGCGAAATTGAACTTACCCGTAATGGAAGATTCAAAATTTCCGATGAAGGATTCTTAGTTGATAGCAGCAATCAAAAAGTTCTTGGTAAAAATGGTCCTATCTCCATGGAAGACACGATGCAAAATAAAGATTCAAAGATACTTGTTACTAAAAACGGAGAGATTAAGATAGGAGACAAAACGGTTGATACTTTGTTAATTATGAATGTTGCAGATTCGACTCAATTAGTTAGAGCAAACGAATCCAATTTTACGGCGGATGGACAGCAATACTTTGCGGCTTCAGAAAATGATTACGGTATCTCTCAAGGATATCTTGAAGGAGCCAACACAAATGCTATTGAAGAAATGGAAGCAATGATTCAGCTTAACAAAGAATACGAATCGGCTCAAAAAATTATTACTGCTCTCGATCAGTCTTTGGGTCAGGCAAACGAAATTGGAAAAGTATAAAAGGAGAAGATTATGTCAGAACGCGCATTAAGAACAGCTGCTACCGGTATGTATGCTCAGCAAATTAACATCGA
>JAKAMS010000135.1 GCA_021812745.1 Bacteroidota bacterium
CGTGATGAGTTGGACCGTCTGCACCAACAAGTCCTGCGCGGTCTAAAACAAAAACAACATGTAATTTCTGAAGTGCGACATCGTGAATAATCTGATCGAAAGCGCGCTGTAAAAATGTTGAATAGATTGCAACAACGGGAATTATTCCTTGAGTTGCTAACCCTGCGGCAAATGTTACAGCGTGTTCTTCTGCAATTCCAACATCAAAATATCTTTCAGGCATTTCTTTCTGTAAAATATCCAATCCAGTTCCATCCGGCATTGCGGCGGTAATTGCAACCACTTGAGAATTTTGTTTTGCAATTTCTAAAAGAGCTTTTCCAAAAATTGTTGTATATGCCGGCGCTCCACCGGATTTTTTTATTGCTTCGCCCGTAACTTTATCGAAAGGGGTTGCGGCGTGTAATCTTTGGACATGATTTTCTGCCGGTTTATATCCTTTTCCTTTTTCACTGGTAATATGGACAAGTATCGGTCCGTTATAATTTTTTACCTGTTCAAAAATCTTAATAAGCTGATCCAAACTATGACCGTTTACAGGTCCAAAATATCTGAAACCGAGCGCTTCGAACAACATACCCGGAGTTAACATTGATTTAATACCGGATCCAAGCCGGGCTGTAACTCTTCTTATTCCATCACCAAAGTTGTCGAGCTTGCCGGTCAAATCCCAAATAGCTCCTTTGAATTTGTTATACTCGGGATGAGAAATCATTTCGCTAAAGTAATTTGATATTTGCCAAACGTTAGAAGCAATTGACATATTATTGTCATTCAATACAACAATCATATTACTTTTAATAAGACCGGAATTGTTCATTGCTTCGTAAGCCATGCCACCGGTCATCGCGCCATCACCTATTACTGCAATTACTTTTTTATCGGTGTTCTGAATGTCGCGCGCAACTGCCATTCCTAGCGCAGCTGAAATTGATGTTGAAGCATGTCCGGCACCGAATGCATCATACTGGCTTTCCGTTCTTTTTAGAAAGCCGCTTATTCCATTTAACCGTCTGATGGTTTTCAATTGGTCTCTTCTGCCGGTCAATATTTTATGCGGGTAAGCTTGATGGCCTGTATCCCATACAATCAAATCATTAGGAGTATTAAAAACTTTATGAAGCGCAACAGTTAGTTCTACTGTTCCAAGTCCGCCACCAAAGTGTCCGCCTATCTGCGAAATAACGTCCACCATGTACTCACGAATTTCGATACAGAGAGTTTTAAGTTCGTCCACAGAGAAAGATTTAATATCTGACGGAGAGTTTACTCTGAATAAAACTTTATATTTTGATTCATCAACCATTCTAAGTTATTCCCTTGCGATTACTGTTTAATGTTTTCTTCAAGCTGCTTTTTCAATTCCGTTACTTTTAGTTCCGCATCTTTCAAAGTAGAAAAGCAGAGTTTAGCCAAATTTATTCCTTCTTCATACAATTTTATTGATTCCTCCAAACCGACTTCTCCGCTTTCAAGAGCTTCAGATATTTCCTGCAGGCGGTTCAATGATTCTTCAAAACTGTTCTCTTTTTTCTTGCTCATTTTATTTTTACTTCTCCATCAAAGAATTTTATTTCGAATGACTTTTCATGTAATAGATTTTTTTTGCGTGTTACAAAATTTTTATCCTGCTTAATAATAGCAAATCCCTTCTTTAAGACATTATCAATGTTGTGAGATTCAACTTTACTCTCCAACAATTGTAAGCGGTTTTTTACTGCAGTGAGTTTACCTTCAAAGTTATTTTGGAAACGGTAAATAAGATTATCCAATTGCTGCGACTTGCTGCTAATTAAATCTTGTGGAAGACGGAATCCATAAGATGAAACCGATTGACTAATTTCTTCTTTGTAGTTAGAAATTATTTCCAGCATTTTCTCCGGGAAATAATAGGAAAACTCGTTAATAAAGGCAAAGAGTTCATCCTTATCCGGCGTAGCAAGTTCCATTGCCGCAGACGGAGTTGCGGCTCGCAAATCCGCGACAAAGTCTGAGATAGTATAATCAATTTCATGCCCAACCGCACTGATAACTGGAATTTTGGAATCAAAAATTGCTCGCGCTACAATTTCTTCATTGAACGCCCACAAATCTTCTAGCGACCCTCCGCCTCGTCCTACAATAATAAGATCAATATCCTTTTGCTGATTCAGTAATTTTATATTCTTTGCTATCTCAGCAGCCGCACCATCGCCTTGAACTTTGCTTTTAGCAATAATTAATTCTACTAACGGATAACGACGAGCTGCAATACTTTTCATATCTTGAAATGCCGCGCCGTCAATTGCAGTTACAATCCCAATTTTTTGTGGAAACTTTGGAATCGGCTTTTTGTATTGATCATCGAACAAACCTTCTGCGGAAAGTTTTTGTTTTAATTTTTCGAATGCCGCTTGAAGTTCGCCAACACCTGCGGGTTTCATTGACCGGACATCAATTTGGTAATTTCCGCGAGGCAGATAAACTGTAACTCTTCCGCCTATTATAACTTTCATACCGTCTTGCGGAGTAAAAAAAACATAATTGTTAACACCGCGCCACATTGTACAGCTTATCTGTGCATTTGAATCTTTTAGTGTGAAATACCAATGACCAGAAACATGCGCCTTGAAGTTGGAAATCTCTCCGATGATGCTGACTTCGGAGAAACTTTCTTCAAGCGTTTGTTTTATTAGTCCGGTAATTTCACTTACAGATAAAACAACTTCTTTCATTCCGACTCTTTTCTAAAAATCAAACAATACTGATGATGCCTATTGCCAACCCATGCGCTGTTAACGCCGAGAGCAATTAATTTTTTATCGTCCTGCAGCCAAATCTTTTCGTCTTTAAGAACCCAGCTTTTAGCGCCGCGCTTAGTTAATGAAAGTGCAGTATCAAATGCCAAGGGGAATAATCTTCCATTATAATATACATTGTTTGTTACAACAGTTAAGTAGCCGCCGGGTTTAGTTACATCGTAAACGTGATCGAAGACTTGCGCTTGCAGATCGAGAAATTCTTCGTACGAATTAATATTGCCAAGGTCGTTAGCTGTATCTGAATACTTAGTATCAAATCCTTTCAGCTTTCTTTCTTTTTGTCTTATCGAATTCCGTTCTAATTGATTCCAATACGGAGGAGATGTGAATGTGTAATCGAACTGTTTTCTTCCAAAATTATTTTTCCGCAATAAATTTTTCAGATCGAGCGAACTGCCAAGAATCGTATGAGCAGCTTTTTCTAATTTTCTTTTTTTTATTCTCTTGGCTGAAGAAGCGAAATATTTCTTATTCAGTTCAATACCAACAGCATTCCTTCCTATTTGCGCGGCGGCAATTAATGTGCTGCTTGTTCCGCAGAAAGGATCCAGCACCCAGCCGTTTTTCTTTGTAAAGAAAAGGACAAATTCTTCAACCAGAGTTTCCGGAAATTTTGCCGGATGGAGTAATTCATCTTCTTTTCTGCGCGGCGGGCGCAACACAAACCAGCTTTTAGTAAACTTAAGCCATTCCTTTCCGGTAAGATCGTTGATCTTGTTTTTTTTATTTAATCTGCCCCTTACTCCAAGATCAATAAATTTTTCTTCTGTTTTTTTCAAGCCGAGTTATAAATTGAGTGAAAAGAAATTGGAATATAATCCTAATGAAATTTCGTGAAAATCCATACCGCTTTTTATCAACTGGAAATCATATCTGTAACGCGCATAAAAAGTAAACACATTTTGAATCTGGAAAAGTCCGAGTGATATTTCTGCGCTCATCCCGTTATATCCTTTGAAATCAGTAAATACACTCATACCCGGAGAAATATATTTTATAACCGGAACTTTAATGATCTGTTTGTATCCAAAGCGAAGAAAATTTTTCCGGTCGGATTCAAAAATATGAGAGTATTCAAAACTTAGATACCCGGATGGATAATTATATCCGACCGAGTAAAAGTTTATAAGAGGGATTTCTTTACTTAAAGACCAATGATTCCCATCCTTGGCATAAACGTAGACAGGGGAAGGAATTGCGAAAATAATTCCGCCTAAACAAATTTTAAAAAGTCCGGGATCCTGATCTTTGCTTATTACCAATCCATCTGGAATTTCTACACTGAACAGTTCTGAACTAGTTTCTTTGCCGTGCCGGTCATATACAATTATTTGATAGCTGAATGCAGTCGAATCAAGTTTCAGCTTATTAAGCTCAATTCCAATTTTATGATTTTCAGATAACGAGTTTGAGACATCCAAAGTATTTTTGTGATTGATTATAACCTTTGAAGTACAGCTATCACTCGTAAAGAATGACAGAACAAACTTATTGGGAATCTCCGGGGTTATGTAGGAATCTATAACAGTTATCTCGATAGAATCAGATGCGGTGGAATCCGTCTGAGAGAAGATTCTGACTGTGCAAAAGAGAAAGATGAAACTAATTTTTATGAATCGCATTGTGATATATATTTTTTTAGGCGGATAAAATTAAACTTTTTTGCTAAAAGATTTCTGTTTTTCTTTTCAGACTTAAAGGCAAAAATGATTTCAATGCTTATTTCCATTTAAGTATATTTGCACCTAAACGATCACAAATTATTCATTCAAGCAAATAGGTCTATCTTGAAAATACTTATCTCAAACGACGACGGAATTGATTCACCCGGCATAGCCGCACTTGCAAAAGAACTAAAAAAAATTGGCGACGTAACAGTAATTGCGCCGCGGACAGAACAGAGCGCTGTAGGACACGCAATAACCATGAAATTTCCCCTAAGAATAACAGAGTATTCCAAAAATGGTGATTTCTTCGGCTATGCAATTGACGGAACTCCGGCTGATTGTATAAAGATTGGAATTAGAAATATTATGAAGACTCCGCCTGATATAGTGATTTCAGGAATCAATTGCGGCTCAAACACAGCAATCAACATAATCTACTCCGGAACTGTCTCGGCGGCGCGGGAGGCGGCAATTATGGATGTTCCTGCAATAGCCGTATCGGTTACCAGCCACGACCCTAAACATTATGAATACGCAGCAAAATTTTCTGCTGATTTGACAAAGCTTGTTGTCATGCATAAATTAAAAACCGGTACACTCTTAAATGTAAACGTTCCCGATCTTCCGGAAGAAAAAATTGCCGGAGTTCTTCTTACCAAACAAGGTAAATCAAAATGGGATGACGTCTACGAAGAAAGAAAAGATCCGTACGGAAAAGAATATTATTGGCTTACCGGTAATTTGGTTCAAGCAGATAGCTCTCTGGAAACAGATCAATTTGCAGTGAAACAAAATTACGTTTCTGTTACTCCCATCCATTTCGATTTAACAGATTACGAGACGTACAATACAATGAAAGAATGGCATCTTGAAAACATGTCTAAACAATAATCTTGAACCGATAAATGAATTGGCTCAATAGTTTCAGCATTTTTACAACAGGCAGCATACTATTGATTTTACTATTCGTAATTCTGCTTGCTGCCTTTTCTTTTTTTATTTACAAGTACACAATTCCAAAAGTCACTTCCCGTTTAAGAACATTACTGATCATCATCAGATCTTTAATTTTTGGATTGATATTATTTCTCATCTTTGAACCCGCTCTTTCGTTTATTAAGAAAGAAAAGGTCGAATCCGGCACTTACATTTATATTGATAACTCAAATTCAATTGCGGCTAAAGATAGTTCAGAGAGAATTGCTAGAACCATCTCGCTTATAGATGATTTGAATTCTTCCGGCGGAATCAACGCAAAGTTTTTTACATTCGGAAAGAAGATTGATTCACTCTATCCCGGGAAAAAAGAAAAGATTAATTTCAGCGCACAGCAGACAAATTTTTCCAACATCGTTGATCATATTAAAAAAAATAATGCGCGGATAAATTCCGTTGTTATTTTAAGTGACGGCATAATAACTGAAGGAATTGACCCGACCTACCAGGCGGAAAAATTACAGGTTCCTATTTTTACTATCGGCATTGGAGATTCTACGCAAAAGAAAGATGTTGAGATTTATAATGTTCTTTACAACCAATTTATTTATGCAGGCAAGCAAACCCAAATAGACGTCGCTCTTAAAAACAACGGTTTTGAGAATAAAAACACGAGGGTTTCTTTCTTTGAAGAAAAAACTTTAATCGAATCGAAAGATGCAACATTAAGCGGAACAGGATTAGATAAAATTTCTTTCAATTATAAACCGGCAAACGGCGGTGAAAAGAAATTGCGTGTTGTAGTTTCTCCTTTGGAGGGTGAAGCTTCCACGGCTAATAACAGCAGAACATTCTATCTTGATGTACTTGATACCAAATTAAAAGTTTGCTTGATTGCAGGCACTCCATCGGCTGATGTTTCAGCAATTTCAAAGTCAATTTCAACTGATAGGAACATTCAGCTCAAAAAACTGATTCAAATCTCGCAGAATAAATTTTGGAATGATGTAAAGCCAACGGTTATAGACAGTGCAGACCTTATTTTCATTGTTGATTTTCCTACATCTAACTCATCCCAAGCTTTGATTGATAAAATTTCTTCTGCAATAACTATAAACAAACCATTTTTCTTTTTGCTTTCCGGCAATGTAGCTTTAGCTAAACTAAAAGAATTTGAGAAAGCTCTTCCCTTTTCATTTACCAAACCGGTAAACGAATTCTTACAAGTGCAACCCGATTTGAATACGGAATCTTTTTCATCCTATTTTTCTACAGGGAACAATCAAAAAAATATTTGGGATAACTTACCGCCTGTTTCACAATTTGCAACCGAGCTTTCCAGTAAACCGGGCAGCAATGTGCTGGTGAAATCCAAGGTGAAGAATATTCCAATCGGTAATCCGTTAATTATATCGAGAAGCTTAGGCAAACAAAGAGTCTTTTCTATCTTAGCCGGAGATATCTGGA
>JAKAMS010000136.1 GCA_021812745.1 Bacteroidota bacterium
ACAAGTGATTCTTCTCCCTCAAAAATTGCGGGAACAGAGATAGTCATTTTTTTTTCGGTATCGTTTTCACGATAAACCTGCCAGCCGGAATTTAGAAGCTCAACATTTCTATACTCATTCTTATCAAAAAAGAGCGGATCAAAAATACCGTTCGTATTTTGGGGAAGGGAAGTAACTTTGATTTGAGCTAATAACAAATTTTGCAGTAATGCAGATAGAACGATAAAATACTTAATATGTTTTGTCATAATGCCGTAAATTTTTCCAATAAACGGCACAAATATACGAAATCAAGGGGGGGGGTATCAATAAAATTCCAAAAAATATGGGCTCATTTTGAGCCCATAATGAAGATAAACTACAATTTCACGCTATGTTTAAGCCGCTTCTATAATCTTTACAAATGATTCTGCTTTTAAGCAGGCGCCGCCTACTAATGCGCCGTCAATATCAGGTTGAGAAAGCAACTCTTTGGCGTTGTCTGCTTTAACGCTTCCGCCGTATTGAATTACAAGTTGATCTGCAAAATTTTGCGAATAAATTTTTGCTATCAAACCACGTATGAATTGATGAACCTCTTGAGCTTGTTGAGGCGTTGCGTTTCTTCCGGTTCCTATTGCCCAAACAGGTTCGTATGCAACAATTAGATATTCAAGTTCGCTTTCACTTATTCCTTCCAAACCATTTCTAATTTGTCTTTCAATTATTTTAAATGTTACACCTTTTTCTCTTTCTTCCAAAGTTTCGCCAACGCAGAAGATTGGTTTTAAGAGATTTTTAATTGATGCTTTAATTTTTTTATTGATTACCTGATCGCTCTCGCCAAATATTGTTCTTCGTTCGGAATGACCTAGAATTACAAATTCACATCCGACACTTTTTAGCATTGATGGAGAAATTTCTCCGGTGAATGCGCCGCTCTCTTCAAAATAGACATTCTGTGCACCAAGTTTTACCGATGAGTCTTTCAAAAGTGCTTTGGCTGTTTCAAGATTAATAAACGGTGGACAAACAATTGCATCGGCATTAACATTTTTTCCGCTCAATTCTTTTTTAATCTCAGAGATCAAATTAACTGTTGCATTGATATCGTTATTCATTTTCCAATTTCCGGCTATGATTTTTTTACGCATACTTTTTCCTTCTATATTTTATTGCTAAAAAAAAGCTGTCAGTTGACAGCTTCTACTCTTCTAATTCCTGGCACTTCTCTAATCAATGCACGCTCAACACCGGCGCGTAAAGTCATTTGAGACATTGGGCAATCGCTGCAGGCACCGGTTAGTTTAACTTCAACAATTCCTTCCGGTGTAACTCTAACAAGCTCTACATCGCCGCCATCAGCTTTCAAATATGGTCTGATTGTTTGCAAAGCTTTCTCAATTTTTTCGTTCATCAAATCGCTCATTTTAGTATCCTTCAAATAAAATCTTAAAATTCAATTTCAATTTTAGGCGCTGCAGATGAAAAATTTGCTTTGCTAATTTCTGCCGCCATATTTCTGCTCATTTCCAAAATCTTTTTTGCCTGTTCAGATTCTGGTTTATCAAAAACGATCGGTTTGCCTTTATCTCCGCCTTCTCTAATGTTTTGATTAATAGGCAACTGACCTAACAACGGAATGGAAAGTTCATCTGCAAGTTTTTTACCGCCGTCTGTTCCGAATATATCGTAACGTTTGCCCGTATCCGGTGCAATAAAATAGCTCATATTTTCAACAATGCCAAGAATAGGAACGTTAACACGCTGAAACATCTTAACAGCTTTCTTTACATCAATAATTGAAACATCCTGTGGTGTTGTAACAACAACTGCCCCGGTTAGTGGAATTGTCTGAACAAGTGTAAGTTGAATATCGCCGGTTCCTGGCGGTAGATCAAAAATTAAATAGTCGAGTTGATCCCAATGTACATCACTCATAAATTGTTTGACAGCTCCGCTTGCCATTGGCCCCCGCCAGATTACAGGCGCGTCATCTTCAATTAAAAATCCTATAGACATAATTTTTATGCCGAAGTTTTCCAAAGGAACCATCTTTGATGTTTCTGTATCTTGATAAATTCTTGGCTTATCATTAATCCCCAACATCATAGGAATGCTTGGACCGTAAATATCGGCATCAATCAAACCAACTTTTGCGCCATCGAGAGCAAGAGCTACTGCAAGATTTACAGCTACTGTGCTTTTGCCAACTCCGCCTTTACCGCTTGCAACAGCAATTGTATTTTTTACCCCGGGCAAAATCTCGCTCATTCTCTGATTTTTACTCGGCTGAACTTTTGAACTCATTGTAACGGCAATAAGACCAACATTAGCATTTTCTTTTTTAATTGCATTGATGCAATCCTGTTCAATTTTATCTTTTAGCGGGCATGCAGGAGTTGTAAGTTCAACAGTAACTGCAACGTTGTTACCATCTATTTTAATATCTTTGATCATTCCAAGAGTAACGAGATCTTTATGCAGATCCGGATCATTTACAGTCCGAAGAGCATTCGTTACTGAATCAACAGTAATTGCCATTAGTTCTCCAAAATTTTTGTTCCAAAAATAGTAATTTTTTCTGTTACACATCTTATGAACAAGATTTATTCATATTAGGTTTCATAACAAACTTTAATAATTGAGTCAGACTAAAAAGTAAATAATTAATCTTGACAAATTCATTTCTTGATATAGACGGTCTGTTCATGTAAATTGTCTTTTAATTGTTATGCTTTCTAAATAAATATTGCTCGCTGATAAATGAATCAATCACCTATTAGTACTAAAAAAAATAATTTAGGGCAGGATGAAAATCCGATATCTGTAAAAAAACGCGGATGGTTCCGGCGTTTATTTGCGTTTGCAGGACCGGCATACTTAGTAAGTGTCGGATATATGGATCCCGGCAACTGGGCAACAGATATAGAAGGAGGAGCGCGGTTTGGTTATACATTGATCTGGGTTTTATTGATGTCAAACTTAATGGCTATTTTATTACAGACTTTATCGGCACGTTTAGGAATTGTAACAGGATATGATCTTGCTCAAGGATGCAGAAAAGAATATTCAAAAAAGTTGAGTTTTTTTCTTTGGATATTAGCAGAGATTGCAATTGCTGCTTGCGATCTTGCCGAAGTGCTGGGAACAATAATCGGTTTGAATTTACTGTTCGGATTACCATTAATATGGGGATGCCTGGTTACGGCATTCGACACATTTTTACTCTTAGCAATTCAACGGCTTGGTGTGAGAAAGATGGAAGCGTTTATTGTTATGCTGATTGCTACAATAGGAATTAGTTTTGTAATAGAAGTATTTTTAGCAGAACCAAGTTGGAGTGGAATAGCTTCCGGATTTATTCCTCATTTAGATGCGGGGGCACTATTTGTTGCAATAGGAATTATCGGTGCAACTGTAATGCCTCATAATTTGTATCTACATTCATCGTTGGTTCAGACCAGAGCAATATCAAACACTCATACAGGAAAAGCGGAAGCTTGTAAATTTAATCTCATTGATTCTGCGGTTGCTTTAAACGGTGCATTTTTTGTAAATGCTGCAATCTTGATAATGGCGGCGGCAGTATTCTACAGCAGAGGTATTGTTGTTACTGAAATTCAGCAAGCGCATCATTTGCTCCAGCCGATTTTAGGAACTCACATAGCGCCGATTTTTTTTGGTATTGCACTTATTGCTGCTGGTCAGAGTTCCACACTTACCGGAACAATTTCCGGTCAGATAGTTATGGAAGGATTTCTAAATCTTAAACTTAGTCCTTGGTTAAGAAGATTAATAACTCGCGGAATAGCTTTAACGCCTGCAGTTATTGTAATTGCTATATCCGGTAATGAAGGAACTTTCAAGTTATTAATTTTTTCTCAAGTCATTCTTAGCTTACAATTACCGTTTGCAATAATACCGCTGATACATTTTACCTCGGATAAAAAGAAGATGGGAAACTTTTTTAATCCGTTATGGGTGAAAATTTTAGCATGGGCAATTGCTCTTACTATAGTTGTGTTAAACTTCAAACTGGTGTTTGATTCATTTATAGAGTGGATAAGCGGTGATACATGGCTGCTGATAATCCTTACTCCAATTTTATTAATTGTTTTAGGAGTACTTCTTTATATAACCTTTGCCCCAGCTTTCAAGCCTGGTAAAACATGGCCAACTGGAGTTATAACAGGAAGCAAAGAGGTGGCTTCGCGTATTCAAACTAAAAAGTATAAAAATATTGGTGTTGCCATTGAACATGGCGATGGCGATGCGATAGTAATTTCCGAAGCGTTGACGTTAGCCAAATTGCATAATGCAAAATTAAGTTTGATTCATATTGTTAATACACCTGGTGCAATGGTTCACGGTTCGGAAGAAAAAAGCCTTCATAGCAGAGAAGATCACACATACATTGAAGAACTTGCCAGGGAAATTGAAGAACATGATTTGGCGGTAGAGACAACAATTAGATACGGCAATCCTTCGGAAGAGATTGTAAAATCTGTTGAGGAAGAAGGTTATGATTTTTTAGTATTGGGTTCGCACGGTCATCACACTTTTGGAGATCTATTTTTTGGGCAGACAGTAGAGAGTGTTCGCCATTCAATTAAGATTCCAATTATGGTTGTTAGAACAAGTCATGATAACCGTGAGAAGCCGCAAAGAGCATAGGGTGAATAACAAATTTGGGAGGGTATTTTCCGCAGACAAATTTTATTCAGTAAAATCCTGCGTTAAAATCTTTTTGTTGGCTGGAATAGAACGAAGCATCATCCATTCCTGCTGGTTTATTTTTTTCTCTGTATAAACTTTTCTATTAAAAACATATTTACCCGTTGGAAGAAGAACCCGAGCTTTAATGTTATCCTTCATGCATGTATCCAGAATATTTTTCTTAATAAATATTTTTAAATCTTTATCCATTATCGGAAAAGTAATTTCAACTCTTCTGTCAAGATTACGCTGCATTAAATCTGCACTGCTTCCAAAAATCTCTTCAGCCCCGTTATTATAAAAATAATAGATGCGGCTGTGTTCCAAAAATCTTCCTACAATGCTGATAACACGAATATTATCGCTCAATCCCGGCGTCTGTGGGATCAAACAGCAAATGCCGCGTACTATTAAATCTATCTTAACTCCTTGGCATGATGCTTCGTACAAGGCGGCAATCAATAATGGATCTACAAGCGAATTAAGTTTGAAAATCAGTCGTCCTTTACCGCCTTCTTTTACATTTTTAATCTCCCTATGAATGAGATTTAAAAAGTTTTGACGTTTGTTAACAGGAGCTACCCACAATTTTCTAAAGTTATTTTGCTCTGAATAACCGGTGAGGAAATTAAAAATCTCTGAAACATCTGAACAAATTTCCTCATCGCAAGAGAACAAACCAATGTCTGTATAAACTTTTGCCGTTGTTATGTTGTAGTTGCCGGTGCTCATATGAACATAACGTTTAACGCCGTCAACTTCTTTTCGTACAACGAGTGTCATCTTGGCATGTGTTTTTAAACCGAGTAATCCGTAAACAACATGCACGCCTGCTTTTTCCAGTTCGCGCGCCCAATAAATATTGTTCTCTTCATCAAAACGGGCTTTCAATTCAACTAATACCGCTACTTGTTTTTTCCGCTCTGCGGCTTCAATTAAATATTTAATAATGGGTGAGTTTGTGCCAACGCGGTAAAGAGTTTGTTTAATGGCAAGAACATCGGGATCTAAAGATGCTTGTTTTATAAATTCGGTTACAGGACTGAAAGAATCGTAAGGATGAGAAAGCAGAATATCTTTTCGCCGAATCAAAGAAAATACATTTTCTTCTTCTTCAAATATATCGGAAACAACAGGGTGAAACGGTTTATCTTTAAGTTGCGGAAGTTGTAAATCATACAGAAGCAGCAGATCGCTCAGACCAAGATTTCCATCAATCACGTGTAAATCGTCTCGCGTAATTTCTAAATTCTCAATTAATGTATCAATCATGTATTCCGGCATTTGCTTTTCAACTTCCAGCCGCACAACAGAACCAAATTTTCGCTGCTTAATATTTTCTTCAATCATTTGAAGCAAATCGTCTGCTTCATCTTCTTGAATTTCAAGATCAGTATCGCGCGTTATTCTAAAACGGTATGCCTCAACTACTTCTAGTCCAGGAAAAAGTAAATTCAGATTTGATTTGATTAAATCGCCAATCCAGATATATTTATACACACCATTCAAAGAGCCATTCTTTGGCTTTGATTTTACTATCGTTTCAACCCGAAGCAAACGCGGAAGAATTCCCGGCACTTTAACACGAGCAAAATGTTTTTCGCCTGTTGGTTTTTTAATCAAAATTGCGAAACTCAAGCTCAGATTTGATATATATGGAAAAGGTCTTCCGGGGTCGAATGCAAGTGGTGTAAGAACGGGATAAATTTCTTTAATAAAATATTGATTTAGAGCTTCCTGCTCTTCGTTAGATAATTCTTCTAAGCTGCAGATATGAACTTTATTTTCTTTTAACTGCGGTATAATTTCATCGCGCCAATAATCATTAATTTGTTTCAGCATGGGCTGAAGAGTTTTCTCAAGTTTTCTTAATTGTTCAAGCGGAGTCATTCCGTCTATTGACGGATCTATTATTTTTGCTCGTAGTTGTTCTTTGATACCTGCAATACGGATCATGTAGAATTCATCAAGATTAGAAAAAAAGATTGAAATAAACTTGACCTTTTCTAATAGGGGGAGATCTGGATTAAGTGCTTCTTCAAGAACTCTGCGGTTAAACTCAAGCCAACTTAAATCTCTACTAAATAAATTTTCCGGCTTAATATATTTTTGAAGATTTTCTTTTGTTA
>JAKAMS010000137.1 GCA_021812745.1 Bacteroidota bacterium
ATACAGTTGCCCGCCCAAATTATACTGATGCAAGTTTGAGCCGCTTGATAATTTTTCCGACAGCGAGACCGCTGAAACCGGGGCAAGGATATATACAATTGAATGAACTCTTTTTTCCATTCGCGGCAATCGGCATAGGAAATTTTTTAACTCTCGGAGGTGGAATTTCAATTCTTCCTACAATTCAGAGACAGATAGTTTATTTATCCCCTAAGATCACACCGCTGCATTCTGAAAATCTTGATCTTGCAGCCGGAGTATTTTATATGACAACAACTGACTTCAAAGATATTGGATTCCAAAACGGAGTTGGAATAGCTTACACAATGACTACACTTGGCGATAAAGATAAAAATATCTCTGTTGGTTTAGGATGGGGCTTCTCAGGTAAATATTTTTCAAAGAAGCCGATAATAATTTTGGGCGGCGATATTAAAATTGGCAGAAATCTTAAATTGATAGCGGAAACTTGGACACCGTTGGGTACAAATTTTATTTTAGGAATGGTCGGTTTTAGAGTTATCGGCAAGCATATTACAGGCGACGTAGCTGCAGTTAGACCTTTCGGAAAAGATTTGTCCGGCGGTTCTTTTCTTCCCTGGTTCAGTCTAACTTATAATTTCGGATACGAATAATAATTTTTCCCGAATTCGTTTACGAAGAGGATGAATTTGGTCGTGAAGTTGATTGTTGTATTAGCTATATTTTAAACAGTTAATATGGTTGGTTTTGCAATCATGCTGGCAATTCAATACACATCAAAAAATCACTCCCGTTTTTATTCTTACCTTTTGTACAACTCTAACAATACATAAATTAATGCGGAGCTAAAAATGAGAACAAGATATTTTTTATTCGTTTCATTTTTGTTTTGCTTGAATCTTGCGGCTCAACAGCCGAGTGTAGATTATTCAGATCCGAAAGAAGTTGCACAAAAATTTCTTGAACTTTATTTCAAAGGCGATTGGTTTGGCGCTTGTAAACTTTGCGCATGCGAAGGCAGTGAAGACCAGATATCTTTCATGATAAGAAAAATGGATGAACAGGATAACGTAACAGATGATTCGAAATGTACTTTTGCATTGGACAAATTTGAACTTGATAAAGACAATCTCTCCGGAAAATATTTTTATACTAAAACTTGTCCCGGCGATGAGAAGCCCCACAAAAACCGCATCACCATGAAAAAAATCGGAGAAAGATGGTTAGTTGAATATATTTATAAACGAGATAAATTTTTATAAATTGAATACTATATGAAGCAAAGATCAGTTTTCATTTCTCGCGGATATTTTTTTAATTTAATAAACAGTTCCGACAAGTTTTCGAAGGGAAAGAAGTGAAAAAAAGCAGACACCAAAAGGTATTTCGTTACGAAAATAAAAATGAACCATTGCTTCCACGCCGCCTTTTCATCCGGCGGGCAATTAACCATTTGCTGCTAGGCATTCTTACAATTTTCGTTTCATTGATGATTGGCATTCTTGGTTACCGCTTTATTGAAGGTATGAACTGGGTAGATTCGCTTCTAAATGCTTCGATGATTCTTGGCGGTATGGGACCGGTTGGAGAAATGCACCGAGATGCCGGAAAATTTTTCGCTTCAATGTATGCACTTTTTTCCGGAATAATTTTTTTGGTTACCGTAGGAATTATTATTGCTCCTGCCGTACATCGTTTTTTACACCGATTACATGTGGAAGAAGAAGAGAGCAAATAAATTTTGCTTTCCTCTTCTGAAAAGAAAAATCTCCTCAAATTTTTCTTTACAAACTTTTCTATCAAGCAAATTTCCCGTTATAAATACTGTCTGCGTATATAGTGAAGAAATAAATTTTCTTTTCTTATTTTGCAGTCAATAAGTTTGCGGAATTTATTTTAATTAGTTTTTCTCAGTTTATACGATTGGCAAAAATTAGACATTACCGAGACAAAAAGAGGATTAAGCAATAATGGAATTTGCTAAAATATTCTTAACTGTTTTTTTTACTTCTTCTTTATTCTTTTTGAATGGATGCGGAAAAAAGAATTCGAACGAACCGGTAGAAATGACAATCAACCTTTACATGGTTGCGCCAGTAAGTTCTGAACTTATGGGCAAATCTATTGATTGTAATGAAATTCTTGTTCCGGTCTCTAAAACAATTCTAATTGAGAAAAACGAAGTAGAGTCCGCACTTACAGAATTATTCGCGGCAAAAAATACAGATGAATTGAAAAACTATATCAAAGGTCCCGGCTTAATTCTATATCAGGCAACCGTATCGAATGGAATTGCGGAGGTATATATCAAAGGTGATTTTGCAATAACCAAATTATGCGATATCTCCCGCATAAGAGGACAACTTTATGAAACGGCAAAACAATTCCCGGATGTAAAAGAAGTGAAAATTTTTATCAACGCGCAATCTCTGGAATCCTATCTTTCAACTTCGAAACAAGGTTTAAATTAATGGCTTGGATTTATATACTAATCGCGTCCGTATTTGAGATATCATGGGCAGTAGGATTAAAATATTCGGATGGCTTTACGCATTTGAAAGCTTCTGTTTTTACGGTTATTACAATGATTTTAAGTTATGTTTTTCTTTCACTTGGAGCTAAAAATATTCCCATAGGAACGGCTTATGCAGTTTGGACAGGTATTGGTGCCGTGGGAACAGCAGTTTACGGAATACTTTTCTTTGATGAACCCCGTGATTTATTGCGCATAGCTTTTATTTTTTTAATCGTAATTGGAATTATAGGATTACGCCTTACTTACAAAACCAGTTAATATGAAAAAACTTACACACGACGAGATATCACAAAGCCGCAGCACACTCGAGAATATTCACACAGTTAAAAAACTTCCGGTGTATGTTATACTTGATAGCATCCGCAGCAGTTATAATGTTGGCTCAATATTCCGTACATCAGACGGCGCGATGATTGAAAAACTTTTTTTATGCGGTTACACGCCGCATCCTCCAAAGAAAGAAGTTTTGAAAACTGCACTCGGTTCACAGGATAGTGTTATTTGGGAATACAAAAAAGATGCAAAAGAAGTTATACTAAGTTTGAAAGCACTTGGAATAAAGATATGCGCGCTTGAACTTACAGAATCAAGTATTCCTCATTACAATTTGAATAAAGATACCTTTCCTATGGCTCTTGTAATTGGCAATGAAATTACCGGTGTTTCTCAAGAACTTTTAGATTTGTGTGATCTTTCAATCGAAATTCCACAATTCGGAATAAAACAATCTTTAAATGTTGCGGTTGCTTATGGTATAGCCGCTTTCGAACTAAGACGCGTCTTTGATACTTAGTTTATTATTTCTATCCGGCGTATGTAAAGTAGCTCTCTCCGTTCTCTTTCTGATGTATCAAAAGCAGATTTGCACGAACAAGTTTTATCAACGTACGCGAAGCACGTCTATCGGAAATATTTGCAACTTTGCTTAACTCTTTCACTGTTACAGTTTCTTGTTTATCGAGAAGATTAAAAACTATTTTTTCTTTATCACCGACAATGTATTTCTCCAAAGTCTTACCCGCAGATTGACTCTGCAAAAGTTTTATCATTTCTTTACCGGCAAGAACACTTTTGTCATTAACACGCACATATACCAGAGCATCGTTCAGGCTGAGATCTTTTATATAATCCTGTATCCGGTGAGGTTTTTTTTTCGATTCAGTAACTTCGGCTATCAGTAGATCTTTGTTGTCTATCTCAACAATATCAATATTAATTTCAACAGGGGGTTCGCAAAATTTTCCGGCTGTCTCTTTCACAAGATCGAGATCGCTCTTCTCGCTTTCAATTCCATAAATAGATTTATCATCATCAACACCAAATAGAATAAATCCTCCGCGCGTGTTTGCGAATGCAATCATCTCCTTGGCGATTTTTTCGTGAGAGGAGAAACGCTGCTTAAATTCAACATTTAGCCCTTCTCCCTTTTCAATTAATTCCAGAACTCTTTTGCGAGTTATCATTGCATTTGATGTGTATGAACAATACTATTTTTCAACACGTTTTAGTTTGGTTGTATCTTCCTTTGCTTTAAGACTATCTTGAGAGAGAACTTTTGGAGAATCTTGCTTTTGAGCAGACTCTTTTAAGAGAATTTGTTTTACAATTTTATCGTCTTTGTTTGCCACTTGTTTCGGTTGTTGATTAATAACGGTTTTATTCAGATCGGCGGATTTGGCTTCTTTCTCTTTTTGTTTTGCTTCCAGTTCTTTTTGCTTGTTCTCTTCTTCTTTTTTCATCCGCTCTTTTTCATTATTATACTCTGTAACTTTAGCCAGAACGGTTCCTGAAAGCGGTGACTTTGCGAATTCTTTAATTAACATTCCATAAGCAGCAGCAGCCGAATCATACATTTTCAAATCCTTTTCATATATCAATCCTATGTAATAAATCGCTTTGGGAGCTAATGGTGATTTCGGAAAATTTTTATAAACTGTTCGGAATGAATCTATCGCCTCTACATATTTTTTACCGTAATATATTTGTTCCGCTTGATCATAATATTTTTCGGCAGGGTCATCTACTTTTTTAGCTATGACAGTATTTTCTTCTTTCTTAACCAATCCTAATTTTTGTGCCGCAGCGTTTCTTAACGGATCCTTTTCGAAATTATCATAGATGTATTTAAAAATACTATCCGCTTTTACAGAATCATTATGCGTTTCATAGTAAGTTCCCAATGCGTACATAGTTTGAACTTTGACAGGCTTATCAGGATAGTCGTTCAGGATTTTTTTAAAATAGAAATAAGCTGAATCAGATCTATCAAGTTCAGAATAAAAAAGACTGGCAAGACCATACAAACTTTTTGAAAGTATAGTTCTAAGCGAATCTGCAGTGAGTTTTACATTTTCCGGCTTTTTATATCTTCCTAGGGCGATTAACTGAGACGGAGTTGGAACAATTCCTTTTTTGGGGTTTCTAAAAAAAGCTATCTGTTGTTGGTTATATTGTTGCTGCAGAAAAGCAATATCAAATTTTTGTTGATTGATAACATTGGGATCCGAATTCTGAGTATCTCCCATTTTTTTTGCTTCGTCCATATATTGTCTGTATGCAATTTCATAATCAACAGAATCCTTCACAAACAAATCCGGAGTTTTTTTATACTCAATTTTCTTTTCTAAATCCCTTTCTTCTTCCTTAAAGGCAAAGTACTTATTCAAATTAGCCGCTTGAATTCTCGCTTCATCCTTGTCTTCTCTTGGTGCCATGGATATCGCTGCTCTACTGTAATAAACATATGCACTATCATATAGCCCTAATTTCTTTCTATAAATGTCGCCAAGTTTTTCTTCCGCAATTCCTGAAGTTGGAAATTGTCTATACGTTGTGTCAACATCGCGAAAAATATCTATCGCCGGATTGATGCGGTCTTTTTCTATATCTATTTGCCCTACTTCAATTAATACCTGATCCAGATAGTTTTTGAATTTTCCAAGATACCGCAGATCGTTAAAAGCCGTTTCGCTTTCATCCATTCTTTTAAGTGATTTCAAAAGCTTTGCGGATTCAAACCGGCTCTTAAAATCAACATCAACAGTCGGAGAATATTTTGCAACCGAAGAGAAAGATTGAAAAGCATTTTCAGTATCATTTAACAGTAAATATATTTTACCCATCTGATAGGCAACAAGGGCGCTAATTTCATCATCTTTAGATTTGCTTAGATAGTCTTTGCATTCTTCAATTGCGGCGTTATGTTCTTCACGAAAGATCAAAAAAGATATTTTTGTTATTGAGGCATCATTGAATAGTGCATCGTTTTTTTCATTAAACGATTCTGTTTTAACTTCGTCAATCAGTTTCAATCCTTCATCAAAATCATGTAATTGAAGATCGGTTTTAGCAAGCCATAATTTATTTTCAGAAGAGTATTTAGTTTTTCCAAGACCGGCAAGCTCAGTAAATTTTCTTTGCGCGCGTGCGTATTCCTGCTGATAGTAAAGCGCCTTTCCTGTAATAAAAAGTGCGTCCGCAAAGTAGGATGAATTCTTTTCGTATTGAAGAATCTTAGAACACTTCTCAACAACTTTTTTCAGATTATCGTTTAGTGTTCCGCTTAATTGCGGTGTGGCAGGTCTGTTACTAAATTGATTTGCATTCGGCTGATTAGCATATTGATTTGCATTCGGTTGATTAGCGTATTGATTTACGTTAGGTTGATTAGCAAATTGATTTGTTGATTGCGGGTTATTAACAGGAGTTGTTGGTTGAACACCATATTGTGATGTCTGCTGTCCTCCGTATTGTGAAGCGGCTTGCAGATCTTCTCTAAACGCAAAGATATCTTTCTTCTGTTTTATTATCTCTTCTTCAACTTGGTCGAAAAGAGTTTTGGCATTATAGTAAGTATTAAAATATGTGGTAAAGTCTGTCCAAATGCCGCAGCCGGAAAGTCCAAGAAGAATTAAAAACAATGATGCCGATGCAAATAGTTTTTTTGCTTTCTCGAAAAACATCTTCTATCTCTCTGTTAATGATAAAGTAGTAAAAACTATTATACGGTCATCCTTCTTTTAATGAGTGGATAATTAAAGCGCAGACGGACCCGATTCATCCGTTCTAATTCTGATCACATCTTCAATTGTTGAGATAAAAATTTTACCGTCTCCAACTTGCCCGGTTTTCGCAGTACGAAGAATTGCTTCAACAGCTTTTTCTGTCATTGAATCATCAACAATAATTTCAATTTTTATCTTAGGAACGAATTCAATTTGATATTCGCTTCCCCTGTAAGTTTCTTTATGTCCTTTTTGTCTTCCGTATCCTCG
>JAKAMS010000138.1 GCA_021812745.1 Bacteroidota bacterium
CAAAAAATCCGGAAGATTACGGAGTAATTGTTGCAGAAAATATGTTCGGTGATATTATCAGCGATGGGTTCGCCGGATTAATTGGAGGACTTGGTTTTGCTTGCAGCGCAAACATAGGAGAAGAAGTTGCTGTCTTTGAACCAACTCATGGTTCTGCCCCGAAGTATGAAAAGTTAAATCCATCAATTGTAAATCCTATTGCAATGTTTATGAGTGCATGCATGATGCTGGATCATATTGGAGAAAAAGAAATTGCAACAAAGATTCGTAAAGCAATAGCAAAAGTTGTTGAAGAAGGGAAAGTGCGTACTTACGATATGATGAAACTGCGAGGCGGTGCAGATGTTTTTGTAAAAGGCGCTGCCACAACTCAGCAAATGACAGATGCAGTGATTTCAAAATTGTAAAAAGCTAGAAGCAAGAGGTAAGAGGTTTTATTCTAACCTCTCGCGTCTTGCCTCTTACGGAGATACAAATGAAAGACAAAGTAAAAAAAATCTGGCCGGAACTTGATTGGATCAAAGATAATTCCTTACGTGAAAAAACTTTGAATGCGTGGACTTACGCAATTGAAAATTCAGTTCTTACTTCGGAAGATTTGGAAATTATTCCGTTCTCTCTTCTCATTAAAGATTGTAAAATTTCTTTTATGAATCACAAGCGTACTTGTGTTCAGCTTGCGGTTGATATTGCCAATACTATGAAGAAAAACTTTGGCGATGCTATAAAAATAAATATGGATTTTTTAATCGCGGGTGCTATTCTGATTGATGTAGGTAAATTGATTGAATATGAAAAAGTTGATGGAAAAATAAAAACCAGCAAAGCCGGCGATCTTGTACGTCATCCGTTCAGCGGACAAGCAATTGCGGCACGCTTTGATCTGCCTTTTGAAGTCCAGCATATTATTGCAACTCATTCAAAAGAAGGCGATCTCGGCAAACGCACAGTTGAATCAATCATTGTTCATCACGCGGATTTTGTATCGTTTGAACCGTTTAAAGCGTGAGATGCAAGAAGTGAGAAGTCTATGCAACTAAGTCATAAAAATTTAGAAGTTTGGAAATTCAGTATAGAGTTGATAGATAAAATTTATTCCTTAACAAAGAAATTTCCTAAGGAAGAATTATTTGGTTTAACAAATCAGTTGCGTCGTGCTTCAGTCTCAATCACATCTAATCTTTCAGAAGGATTATCAAGAACATCATCATTAGAAAAATGTAGGTTTTTGGAGATTGCACGTTCTTCGCTAGTTGAGATTGATACTCAATTAGTAATTTCAGAAAGACTCAAGTATTGTTCCGCTAAAGAATTGGAAGAAATAGAACCTTTACTTAATAGCATATTTGCAATGATTACAGCACTTATTAAAAAAATCAAAAATAAAAATTAGAATACTTCTAGCTTCTCGCCTCTTACCTTTTGCTAGAATCTTTTGGAGAGAAAAAAATGAACCAGACTCTAATTGAAAAGATTTCGCAAAAACATGCAGTCGGACTAATGCCTAACCAGTTTGTTCATGCCGGAGATTATATTTCGATTCGGCCAGCTTACGTGATGACTCATGATAATACAGGCGCTGTAATTCCAAAATTCAAAAGCATTGGTGCTACTAAACTTGCTAATCCCCACCAAGTTGTTCATACACTTGATCATGACATTCAGAACAAAGACGAGAAAAATTTAACGAAGTACAAAAAAATTGAAGAGTTCTCAAAATCAATGGGCGCTGATTTTTATCCAGCGGGACGGGGTATCGGTCATCAAATTATGATTGAAGAAGGTTATGCTTGGCCAGGTAATATGTCGGTTGCATCGGATAGCCATTCAAATATGTACGGCGGAATTGGGTGTCTGGGAACTCCGATTGTTAGAACGGATGCGGCGGCAATCTGGGCAACAACTAGAACATGGTGGCAAGTACCTCCGATTGCTAAAGTTGAATTGAAAGGAAAACTTAAATCCGGCGTAACAGGTAAGGATGTTATAATAGCATTGTGCGGATTTTTCAACCATGATGAAGTTTTGAATCATGCAATCGAATTTACCGGAGACGGAGTAAAAGAATTAGCTATTGATCAACGGCTCACAATTGCCAACATGACAACGGAATGGGGTGCTATGGCTGGAGTTTTTCCAATTGACGATATTACAATTAATTGGTTGAAAACTCGTGCAAAGTTTATAAAAGTTCGAGGTCTTCAAGGAGTTACTTCCGACATTGATGGTAATGGAATTCATCCGCGCATTAATGAAAAAAGAATTTCCGAACTAGAAAAAGATTTACCAAGCTTAAAAGCTGATCTTAATGCATTTTACGCAAAAGAATTAACAATAGATCTTGCGTCAATCGAACCGCATGTTTCCGGACCGAATACTGTTAAAACAATGACTTCAATCTCTGAGATTATAGAGAAGAAAGTGAAAATCAATAAAGCATATCTGCTTTCTTGTGTTAACTCGCGTGTTGACGATCTCGCAGAAGCAGCATCAATCATCAGAGGCAAAAAAATTGCTGAACATGTTAAATTTTATATTGCCGCTGCATCGAGCGAAGTCCAAGCCGAAAGTGAGAAACGAGGCGATTGGAAAATTCTTTTGGATTCAGGGGCAATTCCTCTTCCGCCAAGCTGCGGACCATGCATTGGTCTTGGAACCGGATTATTGGAAGATGGTGAAGTTGGAATTTCGGCAACAAACAGAAACTTCAAAGGAAGAATGGGTTCTCCAAATGCACAAGCTTATCTTGCTTCACCGGGAGTTGTGGCTGCATCTGCCGTTTCCGGTTTTATCAATTTTGATTTTGGAAATTCATCCGGAAAAATTTTAAGTGAAATAAAAACAAATGTGAAATCAGTAAAGACAAAATCTGCAGTTAGAATTATTGATGGTTTTCCTTCTCAAGTCGAGGGTGAATTAATATTCTGTTATCAGGATAATTTAAATACAGACGGAATATATCCGGGTAAGTACACTTACAATGACGATATGACTCCTCAAGACCAGGCAAAAGTTGTGATGGAAAATTACGATCCGGAATTTGGAAAAATGGTAGACAACGGAGACATACTTGTCGGCGGCTTCAATTTTGGAACCGGAAGTTCACGTGAACAAGCTGCTACAGCATTGAAGTACCGCGGAATCCGTTTAGTGGTTGCCGGTTCATTCAACGAAACATACAAACGCAATGCGCTTAATAACGGTTTTCTTGTAATTGAATGCCCTGAATTAGTTAGTGACCTCAAACTAAAATTCGGGAATGAGAAACTCTCAGTGGAAACAGAGATAATTGCAAAGATAGACTTCCAAAATTCTTTATTAGTCACAGAAGAGAAGTCCTATTCGATTGATCCGGTAGGCGAAGCAGCACAAGAATTAATTGTTACCTGCGGATTAGAAAATTGGGTGAGGAAGAATTTATAATTGCGAACCTGGCTTCCGGCAGACAAGGTTGAGAATTGCTAATTCTCTGCTTGATTCATCAATAATAAGACACATATTTACTGAAATTAGATTGCTAAACTGAAATCAAAACAATAATTTTAGATCAGAATTATTCATCAATAGCTAATTATGCTAAAGAAAAAATCAAATACTTCGCGGCAACTCTTTCCCTGGCTTAACTTTCCTAAAATTTTCGAAACCAACTGGCAAAATAAATAAGCTTCCCTTTCCGTTTATCTTTTTCACTTTACACTACAAAACAAGGGAAACAAATATGGAAAAATCCATTGCACGAGTAATATCGGAATTTGCTGTTAAACTGAAATACGAAGACTTACCGGAAAATGTAATTCACGAAGCAAAAAGATATTTGTATGATTCGATTGGTTGCGCTTACGGTGCATATAAGACAAAAGACGTAAACATTATCCGCGGTATTTATAAACAGATGGGCGGAAAACCGGAAGCTTCAGTAATTGCTTTCGGCGAAAAAATACCGGCTGTAAATGCAACGCTTATAAACTCATTGATGATACGGTCTCTCGACTTCAATGATATTTACTGGAAAGAAGATCCATCGCATCCATCCGATATAATCCCGGCAGCATTATCAACTGCCGAACAAACCAATACATCAATGAAAGACGTGATTGTTGCTATTGTTCTCGCTTATGAGTTTGAACAACGAATGTGCTTATTTGCAAAACCCGGAGCGCGCGAACGTAAATGGCATCATGCTACACTCACGCAGTTCGTTTCTCCAATTATTTCCGGAAAAATCCTTGGTCTAACAGTTGACCAAATGGTAAATGCAATAGGCATAAGCGGTTCACACAATCATACAATTGGATGTCCCACCGCCGGCAGATTAACGATGATGAAAAATACAGTTGACCCGATGGCAGTTCAATCCGGAGTTTTTGCTGCATTGATGGCAATGAAAGGTTACAGCGGAACAGAAAAAGTTTTTGAAGGTAAAGAAGGATTCATGGATTGCTTCGGCGGATGGGATCCTATAAATGAAATTATGAAACCGGTTATTATGAAAGGTCGTGATAGTGAATCCGAATGGGCTTGGGATATAGATGCTTTAACCGGTGGTTTAGGCAAGAGTTGGAAAATTTTGGAGTGCAGCATGAAAGCATTTCCTACAGAAGCATTGACTCACACTCATATTTCGGCAACACTGAAAACAATTGTTAATCATGACATCAAATATGATGAGATAGAAACCGTAACAATTACAACTATTGCAAGAGCATGTGATATTTTATTTGATACGAATAAATACCGTCCTGAATCACGCGAAACTGCAGATCATTCACTTCCCTATTGTATTGCAGCAGCAATTGTTGACAGAAAAATTACAACGCAATCTTTCTCAGATGAAAAAATGAAGGATCCAAGAATTTGGGAAGTGATTGATAAGATTAAAGGTGTGGTTTCACAAGAATTTGAAAGTATGTTCCCGGCAAAACAGCCGTCAAGAGTCGTTATCAAGACAAAAGACGGAAGAGAATTTTCGGAATATTTAGAATACCCGAAAGGCGATCCGCGAGAACCGATGACAATGGAAGACCTTGAAAATAAATTCAACGCTCTTTCAGAAAAAATACTTTCACAAAAACGGCAAAAAGAAATTAAGAATATGATTTTTGATTGTGATAAATTGAATGCAAGATATTTTATGAGCAAGTTGGCACTCAAACAAAAATCTCAGAAGAAAAAAGATTCAGTTATTAAAAAGGTGAAAAATGCCGGAAGTAAAAAAAACATCAGCCGGAAAGCGCGGAGATAAAGTCCGCTCCGATTGTTTTGTTGAAATCGAATTGACTCGAACTGGCGGAGTTAAATCCACACTTCTAAGTAAAGTGGATTCAATGTATGGTGAGAGCATTAACGACTTAATTATTGCCATGTGTGAATTTTTTGAGATTAAACACGCTAACATTTCAGTTGAAGATTTTGGCGCTCTCCCATTTACTCTCGCTGCGCGATTCGAATCAGCTTATAAAAAACTTAAACCTGGCGACGTGCGGGAGTTTCTTCCTGAAATGAACAAAAAAAATCTTTACTCTACAACTAAAGATAAATTACGCCGAAGCCGCCTCTATCTTCCGGGCAACGAGCCGAAGTTTTACCCAAATGCAGGATTGCATAATCCGGATGGAATTATTCTAGACCTTGAAGACAGCGTCTCGCCAACAGAAAAAACCTCTGCAAGATATTTAGTTCGTAATGCCTTGTGCGCTATTGATTTTTACGGTGCAGAAAGAATGGTCCGTATCAATCAACTGCCAATGGGTTTGGATGATCTAAAATTTGTTATTCCCCATAATGTTCATGTTATTTTGATTCCCAAGTGTGAATCAGCATTCACTATAAAGGATGTTGAAGAAGAGATAAAAATGATCTGTGCCGAAAGAAATGTTCAGAATGATATCTACCTAATGCCAATAATTGAAAGCGCGCTCGGCGTTATGAAAGCTTATGAAATTGCCTCAGCGTCTGATAAAATCTGCGCCCTTGCAGTAGGTCTTGAAGATTATACTGCCGATCTTGGCGTTGCAAGAACAAATGAAGGAAAGGAAAGTTTCTATGCTAGATGTGCCGTAGTTAATGCGGCAAAAGCAGCCGGTGTTCAAGCCATTGATACAGTTTTTTCGGATGTAGATGACATGGATGGATTGCGAAACAGTGTTATCGAAGCAAAGTCAATTGGTTTTGAAGGAAAAGGTTGTATCCATCCTAGACAGATAAAAATTGTACACGATGCTTTTGCTCCAACAGAAAACGAAATTGATAAAGCGAAAAAAATTGTTTTAGCATTTGATGAGGCAAAGAAAAATGGAATTGGTGTAGTTGCGCTTGGAAGTAAAATGATTGATGCACCTGTGGTAAAACGCGCACAGCACACAATTGAACTTGCAATATTGAATGGATTACTAAATAAAAATTGGAAGAAAAAATAGAACGCTGATTCTTAAGATCGTTTATGATTTAAGATGATCATAAAAAATCATAGACATCATAACAGATCCGCGTTCCATTAAGAGGATGATATGAAGTTAATAAAAAATGCCGCAAACAGATTAGTGCCAAATATCATTAATGGTGAAGAACAAATCCCTTTTAAAGGAATAGGTAAATACAAACCTACTGGGAGAATATTCAATCCGAAAATAAAATCATGCGCAGACTATCCCGCTGACGGAAACAAAATAGTAAAAAATTTAAAAGAGGCGTTAAAAAAATCCGGACTAAAAGACGGAATGACAATTTCCACCCATCATCACCTTCGTAATGGCGATATTCTTACAAATATTTTATTCG
>JAKAMS010000139.1 GCA_021812745.1 Bacteroidota bacterium
ATGCCCATGATACTGTTACTTTTAATCTTTCTGTATTTCTTCCCATGTGTTCAAAGATAGTCATCAAATCCGCAAGACCCTGAAACGGATGGTAAACATCATCTTGCAAAGACATAACCGGTTTACGTGAATTTGCAGCGAGTTCATTTAAATATTTGTTACCAACACCATAGAAGCAATTTCGGCAAGCAATACCATGTCCCATACGGCTGAGAATAATTGCAGTGTCTTTTGCAACTTCACCGTGAGTGATCTGCATTTTATCCGGTGTTAAATCGTGCGCATGCCCGCCAAGCTGCGTCATTCCGGCTTCCATTGAATTTCTTGTCCGGGTTGATTGCTCGAAGAACATCATAAACAATGTTTTGTAGGGCAGCCATAGTGTTGGTTCTTCGGCATAAAATTTTTTCTTCAAATCGAACGCAGTATCAAAGACTATATCAAGTTCTTCTTTAGTCCAGTTGTCTTCTGTTATAAAGTGTCTTCCTTTGAATCTTGTTTCCATTTTTTTCTCCAATTAGTGTATAGAACACGGTTTAATTTATCATCACAAATTTGTATGTGATGGTACGTGTTATATGTATTTTTTTATTTAATATTTTCCACCATTTCAAATGGGAATAGCGAATAAAACTTAGTCGCTTTCAATAAATCATTTAGAATAAGTTCTTCTTTTGATGAATGTGCAAGTTCTTCTTTGCCTGGCGCAAAACCGATGGTTGGAATTCCAAAATGTCCGGCTGTAGCAACACCGTTTGTAGAAAAACTCCAAACTCCGCTCTTCGCTTTTCCTATGGAAGCTTTAGAAGTTTTCATTGCCGCATTAACAAGCGGATGCTTCTCGTCGTAAACCCATGTAGGGAAATATGCTTCTTGAGAAAATTCAGTCCCTTTCCAGCTTGTTCCTTCAACATTAGGAATAGATACCTTCGCATCACTCTTATGTTTCTTAATAATCGCTTTCAACTCTTTAACAACTGAATTTTTGTTTTCGCCGATTGTCATTCTTCTATCAAGGTGAATCTGGCAGTAATCTGCGACGGAACAAGTTGAGGGGGCTTTAGAGCTAATTTGACTTACAGTAATTGATCCCTTACCGAGCGGTTTTTTCGGTTTTAATTTTTTATCAAGTTTTTCAATCTCTTCTACAATCGGCGCCATCTTGTAGATAGCATTGATTCCTTTTTGATTATGCGCACCGTGAGCAGATTTTCCCGTTGCTGTAATTTTCAATTCCATTCTTCCGCGCTGCCCTCGGTAAACTTTTAAATCAGTCGGCTCTCCGAGTACAACATAATCCGGCTTAATTTTTTCATTCTGAATTATATGATACAATGGATAACCATCCGCATCCTCTTCAAGTACAGAACCAACAACGTAGAGAGTGAATGGAAAGCTATTTCTGTAAATTTGTTTTAAAATTTTTCCGGCAATCATGAATCCTGCCATTGCCGGTTTCTCATCAACAACACCGCGTCCGTACATTTTACCGTTTACAATTTCTCCACCGAACGGCGGATGAGCCCAATTTTCAGTTTCGGTAACTTTAACAGTATCAATGTGAGCATCATACATAATTTTAATTGGACCGTTTCCAATTCTGCCAATCGCATTTCCAAACGTATCGTGGTACGATTCATCAAAACCGAATTCTTTCATCTTGGCAACAATGAACTCAACAATTTCCTTTTCATCGCCGCTGTAACTTCTAATCTGGATTAATCTTTGAATCAATGAAAAGAGATTCTCTTTTTCAGATTCAACAGCACTGAATAATCTTTTTTTTACTGTGTTTTCCATGTTACTTCCGTTTATTTTATTTGAAATGATATTCTTTTCCAATTTGTCTAGATCGAAATATTAAAATAAAATTATTGCAGCTCTTATGCTGAATTTATTTGAGCCGTAAAATCAGACTCCTTTTATTCAAAATTACAAAATAACTTTACCACTTAATACCGGAGTGTCTTATATTTCTACTTAACAAGAAAACTTTCAGGAATTATTATGTCAGACAAGATGCAGCCAATTCCATTAGATAAATTAGTTAATTGGGCACTTTCCGAATACGCAGCTCATAAAGCTATATTTGGAATTCCCTCAGTTAAATTCTACGCTCTTAAAAGTAAAAATGAAGATAAAATTTTTAGCGAGGAGCTCGAAACGCCAATCGGACCGGCAGCCGGACCACATACACAGCTAGCTCAAAATATTATTTCCTCTTATCTAGTTGGCGGAAGATTTTTTGAGCTAAAGACAGTACAAAAGCTGGATAACTTACAAATTGATAAACCTTGCATTGATGCTTCTGATGAAGGATACAATGTTGAATGGTCGCAAGAACTTTCTCTTGATGAATCTTACTCAGAATATCTTAAAGCTTGGTTTCTAATCCATTTGCTCAAAGAAATTCTTGGTCTTTCTAAATCTGAGAGAGGATTTGTTTTTAACATGAGCGTCGGTTACGATTTAGACGGAATCAAAACGGAAAGAATGAACCGGTTTATTGATGAATTAAAAGATGCTTCTAAAAATAAATTATTTGCTGACTATAAATCAGAATTAAAAAATCTCCTAAGCAACAGCATTACAATCGAATTACTTGCAAAAGAATTTGGTATTTCTGAGAGCCAACGGAAAAATATCATAGAGAAAATTGAGAAAATATCACCTAACATTTCTAATTCTGTTACGCTTTCTACAATGCACGGCTGTCCGCCGCAAGAAATTGAATCTATAGCAAAATATTTAATTCGAGAAAAGGCATTACATACTTACGTAAAGCTGAATCCTACTCTTTTAGGATATGATTTTGTAAATGATACTCTTCATAAGCTTGGTTTTAAATACATCAATCTAGATAAGAGTTCGTTCGGTCATGATTTGCAATACAAAGATGCAATACCGATGCTGAACAGATTGCGTTCGTTTGCATCTGCGAACAATAAAATTTTTGGTATAAAACTTTCCAATACACTTGGCGTAAAAAATACAATCCGCACTCTGCCGGGAGATGATATGTATATGTCGGGAAGATCGCTTTTCCCACTCACAATAAACCTCGCGTACAAATTGGCAGATGAGTTCAACGGGGAAATAAATATTTCTTATTCCGGCGGCGCAAATTTCAACAACATACAAGAGATTTTACAAACCGGAATTAAACCAATAACATTTGCGACCGAATTATTGAAACCGGGCGGTTATCAACGTTTAACTCAAATTACCGAAGCTGCAGAGAAAAATTATCTTAAGATCGGGCGCGGGAATAAAATTAACTTATCAGTTCTAAAAACTTTAGCAGAAGTTTCTCTTTCTGATAGAAATTATTCTAAAGAAAAACATGATATTAGTTCAATAAAAATTTCTAAAAGCTTGCCCGTGTTAGACTGCTTTATAGCTCCGTGCCAAGAAGCATGCCCTATTCATCAAGATGTTGCATCATACATAAAATTAGTGGAGCAGAAAAGATACACAGAAGCATACGAATTGATTGTTACAAAAAATCCACTTCCTCATATAACCGGTTATATTTGCGATCATCAATGCATGTATCATTGCACACGCTGGGATTATGATGAACCTGTTTTAATAAGAGATTTGAAAAAAGAAGCCGCAGAGAAAGGTTACTCATCATATCTAAGTAAATTCAAAACCGAATTTTATAAGAACCACAATAATATTAAAGTAGCGATAATCGGAGCAGGACCTTCCGGATTAGCCGCGGCATATTTTTTGGCCAAAGCCGGATTTGACGTTACAATTTTTGAGAAAGAGATGAATGCCGGGGGAATTGTTCAAAATGTTTTGCCAAGATTCCGGCTGCCTAAAGATGCAATTGAAAAAGATATTGAATTTATTGAGAAGCATGGAATCAGATTTATTTTTGGAATGAATCCGAATTTTTCAAATGAAAAGCTAAAGAAAGAAGGATTCAAATATATCTACATAGCAATAGGCGCGGAAGAATCTAATAAAATTCAGTTAGAAGGTGATGGGGAAAATATATTCAACGCAATAGAATTTTTGCATGACTATAATACATCGCCCAGCAGTAAACTTGGAAAGACTGTTGCTGTAATCGGCGGCGGCAATTCCGCAATGGATAGCGCCCGTGCGGCAAAACGGCACGAAGGAGTTTATAAAGTTTATCTCATCTACCGCCGCACAAAAGAAGAGATGCCGGCGGATAAAGAAGAACTCTATGCCGCTTTGGAAGATAAAGTTGAATTAAAAGAATTGCTCTTACCGGTGAAATTTGAAGATGGTGTTCTAACTTGTCAAAAGATGGTGCTAGATCAAATTGGCGCTGATGGAAGAAGAAACGTTGTGCCAGTAGAAGGTATGTTTGAAGAGATTAAAATTGATTCCGTTATCTCGGCTATTGGTGAAAGTGTTGACACAAAATTTTTAACTAACAATAAAATTCCGCTTGAAAGGAATAAAGCAAGAGTTAACAGCTTTAACGAAACGATGATTGAGAATGTTTTCATCGGCGGCGATGCGCTAAGAGGACCATCAACTGTTGTGCAATCTATTGCAGACGGTAAAATAACAGCAGAAGCAATCATCAAAAAAGAAAAGCTCGATCACTTACAGCCGCCGGCAAAAAATTTCATAGCCAATGATCAAACACTTTCTTCCGACATCGGTAAAAGGAAAGGTTTAGTGATCGAACAGAATCATTCCGACCTTTTTTCTGAAGCCGGAAGATGTTTGGGATGCAATTTCATCTGCAACAAATGTGCGGAAGTCTGTCCTAACCGGGCAAATGTTATAATCAAGACCAATTCGTCATTGTTCAATAACACAAATCAAATTCTTCATCTTGATGCTCTGTGCAACGAATGCGGCAACTGCGAGACTTTTTGTCCTTACGAAAGTGCGCCGTATAAAGAAAAAATTACTTTATACTGGGGTGAAGAGGAATTTAAAAATGGAAGTAATGACGGATTCTTCTTACGTAAGAATGATAAAAGGATAATGGTTGATGTAAGATGGCGGAAGGAAAACGGGACAGTCTTTTTTGATGAAGACGGAAAGGTTAAAAGTTCGTTTGTAAACAATGATGGAATTGAGAATTTAATCGAATTGATAAGAACTGTTCAGAAAGATTATTCATTTCTAATTCAATGAAATAAAAGACAAATTATTTTTGATTTAATTCCTTAGCAGTTTCTTTGACCGCATCAATAATTTGCTTGTAGCCGGTACATCTGCACAAGTTGCCGGCTATTGCGTCCTTAATTTCTTCTTCGTTTGGATTAGGTTTTTGATCCAACAGAGCAGATGCCGATAGAACCATTCCTGGCGTACAAAAGCCGCATTGAACTGCGCCGTGCGAAAGAAAATTTTTCTGAAGCGGATTTAGAACATCGCCATTAGAGATTCCTTCAATTGTAACTATATCAGAACCATCGGCTTGAGCAGCAATAACCAAACAAGAATTAACTGCCCGTCCGTTCATCAAAACAGTGCACGCGCCGCATTCTCCAACTCCACATCCTTCTTTGGTCCCGGTGAGATTGAATTGATCACGTAGTAAATCTATTAAACGAATGTTCGATTCGATTTTAGCTGATACATGTTTTTTGTTCAATGTAAATTTTATTTCAATCATTAATTCTGTTTTAGAACGCGGATTTTTATGATAATCAGCGTTCTATTCCTTTTAATAGTTGATAAAACATTTGTTGTACGACCGGTAATTTATATTCACTTGACCAGCGCAATCCGGTTACTTGAATAATCTGCTCGCCTAATTTTCCTGATAATTGTTTCATGAATTCATCGTCAGTTTTTTTTCCTTTCGCAAATTTTTCCAAATCAAAAAAGCGTGTGCCTATAGGTGTAACCGCGCCGGATGCAATCCTAATTTCATTTATAATTTTATCATTGGAATTCATCAGCAGAGCCAGCGTAATTCTACTAATTGCCACTGCTCTTCTTCTTCCAAGTTTATAAAAATCACCTTTAAATTCATTTGAAGGGAACGGAATATTTATCCGGGTTACAATTTCATCTGGGTTAAGTTTGGTTTTATAAGGCGCGCTTAAAAAATCGTTTAATCCAATTTCTCTCTTCGAACTTTGCGATTCAATTTCTATTGTGGCGTTATAAACAAGGAGAACCGGGACTGTATCTGCGCATGGCGCATTGTTTACAAAATTGCCGGCGATTGTTGCGCGGTTGCGAATCTGAACGCTTCCAATTGTGCTTACTGCTTTCCATAGTAAAGGAAATTTTTTCTCAACGGTTTCGTTCTGAAGAATATCGGAGAAAGTTTCCGCTGCACCAATAGAAATTTTTCCCTTATCAGAATGAATACCTTTAACCTCAGGTATTCTGTTAATATCTATCAGCAGTCTAATATCTTTAAAACGATTCGATTCTTGGTTCAAGCCTGGGACCACATCTGTGCCGCCAGCAATAATATGAATGTTTTTTTCTTTACTGGAAAGAAGGTTAAGCGCATCATTCAAATTTTTTGGAGTGATAATTTCTAGTGAAGGCATCATAACAGACTCCCTCTTTTTGTGTCAACGGTGCGAAGTTTTTTACTAAGCAAAACTTCTTCTAGATTGAGAGGCAGATTAAAAAATCTTTTTCCTAGTGCATTGCAAACCGCATTAGAAATTGCCGCGGCTGTTAATTCTAATGTTGGCTCTCCTAATGATTTTGCGCCCCATGGTCCGTAAGAATCTTTGCCTTCAATAAATATCGGTTTAATTTCATCAATGTCTTTACTGGTTGGTATTG
>JAKAMS010000140.1 GCA_021812745.1 Bacteroidota bacterium
CCAATTATCAGCGATGCGAAGTTACATGTGTTTGCGGAAATACATTTGTAACACGTTCCACGGTTAGCAGTATTAAGATAGAACTTTGTTCTAACTGTCATCCATTCTTTACAGGAAAACAAAAACTCGTAGATTCCACAGGCCGTGTTGAAAGATTTAAAAAGAAATATGGCGTAAAAGAAGAAAAAACCGTTTAATTTTCTTTTAAGAGTTATATATAGGGCTGTTTCAGCAGCCCTTTCTATTTTTAAATCCACCCTTTTATTCGTTCATTTATTTTAAATAAATTAGCACCTAATACTTATCGCTTGATATGGAACAGGAAGAAAACAACGAAACAATAGGCATGAATCTCTACCAAGGTGTGAGAGGACATGCGGTTAAAATTCTTAATCGAATTGATAGAACCGATGCGTACCTGGATAAACTTCTTGATATTGAGATCAAAAATTCCAATCTCTCCGGTCCGGATAAATCATTGTTATATGAAATTGTTCATGGTGTAACCCGCTGGTTGGGAAGAATTGACTGGATCCTTAACGGATTCTATAAAGGTCAATTTTCTAAATGTATCCCTAATGTAAAAAACGCAATGCGTGTGGCACTTTACCAGATTTTGTTTCTAGATAAAGTTCCGGATTATGCAGCTGTTAACGAAGCTGTTGATTTTGTAAAAAAATTGCAAGGACAGAAGCCTGCAGATTTAACCAACGCAGTTTTACGTAACATTATTAGAAGCAAAGATTCGATCCGTTATCCCGATCCAAACGAAGATGTGATTGCATATCTTAGCGCTTATTATTCTCACCCGACTTGGCTTGTTAAAAGATGGGTTAACCGTTACGGAAAAGAAGACGCAGAAAAATTCCTTATAGCAAATAATAATAAACCCTCTCTTACTCTTCATGTAAATAGTTTAGTTACTACTGTTGATGAAATGAAATCGCTGTTGAATTCTGTTGAATTGAAATACAGCGATGGAAAATACTTACCGGATTTTATTCGAATGGCAAATCTATCCAACATTACAGATTGGGAGTATTTTCATAAAGGATATTTTTCTGTTCAAGATGAGAGCACGGGATTGCCAATTAAACTTTTGGATGTAAAACCGGAAATGCGTGTTCTGGATTTATGTGCCGCTCCAGGAGGCAAAACAGCTTTAATTGCGGGTGTAATGAAGAACAGCGGTGAAATTGTTGCTCTCGACCGTTTCGATAGCAGATTGAAAGTATTACAAAAGAATCTTGACAGATTAAAAGTTAGTAACGTTAAAACCATTACAATTGATGCAAATGAATATAATGATGAAGTGGGTTTTGACAGAGTTTTAGTAGATGCACCTTGTTCCGGATTGGGCACACTTACAAAGAAACCTGATATAAAATGGAAAAGGGATTTGAGTGATATCAGAAATATTGTTAATATTCAATACGAGTTACTCAAAAGCGGTGCAGCACAATTAAAACCGGGCGGCAGCTTAGTTTACAGTACATGCACAATTGAACCCGAAGAAAATTTTGAAATCATTAATAAATTTTTAGCAGAAAATTCGAATTTTAGATTAGTTAATACCGGTAATTTTTTACCGATTGAAGTTGTGGCGGAAAATGGTACAGTTCAAACTTTGCCGCATATTCACAGTATTGACGGGTCCTTCGCGGCTAAATTAGAAAAGAGTTAATAAGTAATTTGTGAATTCTATGGCATCAGAACTACTTAAACAATTTGCTGATGAATTAAAATCCACTCGAGAATCTAAAGCTATATCTTTGCAGCATATAGCCGGCAAAACTAAAATTGATCTTAAATTCCTTCAAGCTATTGAAGACGCAAACTTCGATCTACTCCCCGATATATATACAAGAGCTTTTATAAAAGAATATGCCTCTACTATTGATCTCAATCCAAAGGAAACTCTTAGGAAGTATGATGAAGCTAAATTAGGAAAGATAGAAGAAAAATCTGCCGGTAATATTTCTCAAACAAAAGTAGATACACCTGCAAATTCCGAGACTGACTTAGCCAAGACAAATGATTCTTCAGAAACAAAACATGTTAAAAGAGAATTCAGCACTGTAGAATCTCCGGCATTGCCCAAAGACTTACCCGAAGTTAAAGTAACAAAAGGATTGAAAACCAATTATATAATTGGCGGGGCAATATTATTAATTGCTTTGATTGTTGTTTATTTCGCTTTCTTAAATAGTCCTTCTGATGAAATTATTCAAGAAAATCCAGATCAGGAAACAGTAACTTCCAACAATGAACGTTTTGAAATTCAGAAGCCGGTTAAGGTGCCAGAACAAACACAAGAACAAAAAGTGGAAAACACTCCGCCTCTTTCACCGGATAGTTTACGGCTTTCGGTTTTAACGACTCAAAAAGTCTGGGTAAAAGTTTCAACTGATGGTAAAATTGTGCATCAGCAAGTAGTTCCGGCAAATTCAAAAATAAATTTTGCGGCAACAAAGAGTTTTAGTGTCAGTGTTGGAAACGCGGGTTATGTTAAAGTTTTCTTCAATAATAAACCTGTTGAAAACGTTGGCAAACCCGGTGAAATAAGAAATCTTTTTATCACTACAGATGGTATAAAATATTATACAATCCCACCACTGCAAAAGAATGAAAAAAAGTCCCCTACAAAGAATTGATGAACTTCGGGAACTTATCCGTGAGCACGATTACAATTACTACATTCTTGCTCAGCCGGTTATAAGCGATTATGAGTTCGATCAGTTGTTGAACGAACTAATTAAGCTTGAAAAGGAAAACCCGCAATTTATTTCCCCAGATTCACCGACTCAGCGCGTCGGTTCAGATCTAACCAAAGAATTTAAATCTGTTCAGCATAAAATTCCTATGCTAAGTTTGTCGAACACATATAACGAAAATGAACTGATTGATTTTGATAGGCGTGTTCGGGAAGGATTACCGAAAAATGAGAAAGTCGAATATGTCTGTGAACTTAAAATTGACGGACTTTCTGTAAGTCTTAGATACGTTAATGGAAAATTAGATGTTGCCGCAACTCGTGGCGATGGTATGGTCGGCGAAGATGTTACTAATAATGTTAAAACAATTCGAAGTATTCCGCTTGTAATTAAGAAGCATGCGAAACTAAAATTGAACCTGAATCATTTTGAAGTTCGCGGCGAAGTATTTATGGAATTGGAAGCTTTCAAAAAATTAAATGAAGAACGTGAACTTAATGGTGAAAAAACATTTGCAAATCCCCGTAATTCTTCTGCTGGAACGCTTAAATTACAGGATCCTCAGCTAGTTGCTAAACGTCCTCTTCAAATATTTGTTTACTATTTGTTTTCGGAAAAAGATGAATTAACATCTCAATCAGAAAATTTAATTCTGCTCGGTGACCTTGGATTCCGTATAAACAAAAACTACAGAGTTTGTAGTGGCATAGAGGATGTCTTACAATTTTGTGATGAGTGGGAAGGAAAACGTAACGAACTGCCATACGAAATTGACGGTGTAGTTATTAAAGTTAATTCCTTGAAACAACAAAAAATTCTTGGCACAATTGCTAAATCGCCGCGCTGGGCTGTAGCATACAAATTCAAGGCAAAACAGGCAAACACCAAACTGAACAAAATAACCTGGCAAGTTGGAAGAACGGGAACTCTTACACCTGTTGCGGAATTAGAGCCTGTGTTTCTAGCCGGCTCAACAATTAGCCGCGCAACTTTGCATAATATTGATGAGATCAAACGAAAAGATATTAGAGAAGGAGATTGGGTTGTAATTGAAAAAGGAGGCGATGTAATTCCAAAAGTTGTCTCTGTTGATCTTTCAAAACGTACGAAAGATTCTGCGGAAGTAAAAGTTCCATCAATTTGTCCGGTTTGTGGTTCCAAATTATTTAGATCTGAAGAAGAAGTTGCGATATATTGCGAAAACAATCTCTGTCCGGCTCAAGTTAAAGGAAGGATTTCTCATTTTGCGTCGCGCGGCGCAATGGATATTGAAGGATTGGGAGAAGCGTTAATTAATTTGTTTGTTGATCAGAATTTTTTGAAAGACTATTCAGACATATATGATTTGAAGCGAAAGAGGAATGAGTTAATACAAATTGAACGTCTCGGTGAAAAAAGCATTGATAATCTCCTAAGTGCGATTGAAAACAGTAAAAAGAAACCATTTAATAAAGTGTTATTTGCTCTCGGGATTCGTTATGTTGGGTCCGGTGCTGCCAATAAATTGGCGGATCATTTTCTCACGCTGGAAAAATTATCAAGTGCTTCGGAAGATGAGATTGAATCTGTGAACGAAATTGGTTCAAGCATCAGTCAAAGTGTAAAAAGGTTCTTTGCAAATACTCAAAACAGAAAAATAATTGAACGTCTTAAAAAAGCCGGATTGAATTTAGCAGGAGAAAAAAAAATAAATGAATCGAATCTGTTTGAAGGAAAGTCGTTTGTGCTGACCGGAACACTTTCTTCAATGTCCCGAGAAAATGCGAAAGAAATTATCCAAAGACATGGCGGTGCTGTTGTTTCCGCGGTTAGTAAAAACACAAGTTATGTTGTAGTGGGAGACAGTCCCGGTTCTAAATTAGATAAAGCGCAAAAATTAGAAATTCCGGTTCTTTCAGAAGAACAATTTTTAGAAATGATCAAGTCGGAGTAAAATGTTTGAAGGATTAAAAAAGAAAATCGCGCATTTTATAATTCAGAAAAAATACTTGCGCAAAAGCAGCAAAGAATTTTCTTTTAATAACGTAGTTAGCAGTGCGAATGATCTATTTTTCGTAATGCCCAAAGATGATAAGGATTTCTTTTCTTCGTTTGAGATTTTGAAATATTATCAGATTCATAAAAAAGCAATAACCCTCTTCTTGCCTGAGCATAAATACAGTCTTGTTCCTGACAAAGAAAAATTTAAATTTATTTCTTACCACATAAACCAGATTACAAAATTAAATTTGCCGTCTAAAAACCTTGTTAGCAACTTAAGCCAGAAGGAATTTGATGTTGTCGTTGATCTAAACCGTTCCGAAGATGTTTTCTTTAGTGCAGTTGCAAATGTGGTAAAAACTAAGATAAGGGTGAGTTTTGAGAAAGAGTTTTCCGGACAATATTACAACATGCAAATAGCAGATAAAAACACAGATCCGGAAGTAGCTTATCGCAGTTTTTTGAACTATCTGAGAATGTTTTGATTAATAATGTTTGGATTATTTAATTGAATTTGTAGATTAGTAGTGTAAAAATCTAATTTATAGAAATGGGAATATGAGCGAAAACTTTAATTACGAGTTAAAAAAGGTTGGCGATGTAGCCACATTCAAATTGAATGAAAAACGGTTTGATGCATCAATTGCCGGGTTTGTTAAAGGTGAGTTTACAATTTTACTTCATACCGAAGACGTTAAAAAGCTGATCATTGATCTATCGGAAGTTGAATATTGCGACAGTTCCGGTCTAAGTGCCATCTTATTGGCTTTTAGAATTCTACAATCCAATGAAGGTCATATTAGAATTGCGTCACCTACTAAAAATGTAAAGACACTTATAGAAATTTCTCAACTTGATAGAGTTCTTCATGTTTGCAACACGGTAAATGAAGCATTAAAAGAATTGGAAACTTTATAAAGAGAACAAACCACTTTATCACTTCAAATAGAATTTACCCTCAAATATATTCGTGGAAGCGAAAAGAAGAATGAATCATTTCTTGAGTTGAGCGAATAAAAAAAATGAAACTAACGTTTTTCTTCAATATTTTTTTCATTAATTAATGTTAAAAAATGCTTAGCAAAGAATTATTGCGCAAAATAGAATTAGTTGTCTTTGATCTTGATGGTACTCTGCTGGATGATAATGGAAATCTTGGCGAAGAAACAAAGACGCTAGTAAAAGAGCTTTCTAAATTGGGAGTTAAATTTTCTATTGCTACCGGAAGATTGCTTAGTGCTGTAACAGAATATGCTGATTTACTCGAAATAGAAATACCTCTAATTACTCTGGACGGTACATTAATTCAAAGAGCTCCTAACAAGGAAAGTATTTTTGAATCATATTTGCCCAAAAAATATGTATCGCGCGCTCTTCGTTTATCGGATAAATATTTGGTAAAAATTGCATTGTGTCATAACTCGGCAATTTATTTTACAGAAGAAAACTCTCATGTTCCTCTTTTTCTTAACAAATTTGGCGCCAAATATCAGCAAGTAACTTCCTATGAAAATTATCTTGATAAAACTTTGGAAATAGTAATTGTGGGAGATTACCAGGAAAGTGTTAAATATGTAGCAAAAAAAATGGCTTTTCCTTATACACTCGGCATTCGATCTTCGTATTATAAATCTCAAACTTATGGTGGAACTTATTATCTTGAAATAAGAAAAATGGGATGCAGTAAAGGGGAGGGATTGAGAAAACTTCTACGTCATCTCAAAATTAAGATGAATAATACTGCAGTGCTCGGAGATTGGTATAACGATAAATCGTTGTTTGATACTGACGCTCTTAAGATTGCGGTAGCTAATGCTGTTCCTGAAATAAAAAAAATGGCAGATATTGTAACTAAAAAAACAAACAATGAAGATGGGACTGCCGAATTTCTAAAAATGCTTCTTCAAGCGAAGAAATAAAATGTTGCTGCCGAATACAAAAATAAAATTACGGTCAAGTTTACGAATTAAGTTGATAATTGTTTTTATCACATTAATTCTTGTCGTTTTAATGTTTCCGCATGGCGAGTCTATCGAATCGGAAGTAACTGTAGGCTCTG
>JAKAMS010000141.1 GCA_021812745.1 Bacteroidota bacterium
CAATATATGACCCACTTTCTCTGCGGTTGCTGTTTGCTTTCATTGAATAGTCCTTTTTTGTATGATGACTAAAAATTACTATTCTTTTAACAAACGGCAACCTTTTCTTAAGTTGACGCCTATGTGCTTACCGCAGGCAAGTTCTAAATTACCAATTCGCAATTAGCAATTGCTTTTTCCCTCCACCTGTTCAATATTAACCAAAAAATCATTTCGCAAAGTAAATCATAAAATGCAACTCTTAATTGATAAGGTTTAGCCGGTTCTTATCTAAAACTTGTACCGAACTATTCAGATCGTGCAAAAAATGGTAATTACATGTATTTGTTACATTTTAGAGGAAAATCAATGCATTAAAGTTTTAGTTATTCCTTTCGATAATAGGCAGTCAAGCTTTATCATGCATAATTATGATGGTTTGTTGGGCGAATCATAAAAACGACTCATTGGCTTGAAAATTGATATTATTGAAGAAAAAACAATCGAGAGGGAAATTATGTTTTTATCTGGATTATTAATCTACGTTAGTTTGTTTATTGCTTTTATGGCAATACTGATGAAGTCGGCGCCGGTTGGTTTTGAGAATGAATTTGGTTTTCATTACGCAAACAAGTTAAACAGTTTGCCGGAAGAGAAGAAAGCTGCTTGAAAAAAACCTGCTAGCCTTTATATCTTCCAATTACAATCCGAGTTGTGATTGCAGATTCTTTATGTAAGGATGATGCAACCTTATCTTAATTTTATTCAGCCATCAGATTTTTAACTTTTCCCATCCTTTTTTATAATTTCTCCTTTAAATTTATTTTTTATACTTTTCACTTTCTCCTTTTAACTTTATAATTTATACTTGCTTATGGATAAGAATAAAAAAATTTACGTTGCAGGCCACAAAGGAATGGTTGGCTCCGCAATTCTAAGGCAGTTACAAAGCGCCGGACATGAAAATTTTCTTCTGCGAACCGTCGGTGAACTTGATCTGAAAAATCAATCGAAAGTAGAATATCTATTTCAAAAAGAAAAACCGGATTATGTTATTTTAGCCGCAGCTAAAGTCGGAGGAATATTAGCAAATAGCAGATACCGCGCTGAATTCCTTTATGACAATTTGATGATCGAATCTAATATTATTAATTCGGCATATCAAAACGGGGTTGAAAAATTAATTTTTCTAGGCAGTTCGTGCATATATCCAAAGATGGCTCCGCAACCGCTAAGAGAGGAATATCTTCTTTCCAATTACCTTGAATACACAAACGAACCCTACGCGATAGCTAAGATTGCCGGGATTAAACTTTGTGAAAGTTACTATAAACAGTATGGTTCCAATTTTTATTCTGTCATGCCGACAAATCTGTACGGTTACTATGATAATTTTAATCTAGAAACTTCACATGTACTACCGGCGCTTATCAGAAAGTTTCATGATGCGAAGTTGAATAATTCAGATTCAGTTGAGATTTGGGGAACAGGCAAACCGTACCGTGAATTTCTATTCGTAGATGATCTTGCCAACGCACTATTATTTCTTATAGATAAAATCAACGCCGGCGATCTATACGATAATGATCTCACACATATAAATATCGGTACCGGAGAAGACCTCACTATTTCGGCTCTAGCTGAACTGATTCAAAAAACAGTCGGTTATAAGGGTAAAATAAAATATGATCCTTCAAAACCGGACGGCACCCCAAAAAAACTTCTTGATGTAACGCGTCTGCATCATTTAGGATGGAAACATTCTACTTCGCTTGAAGAGGGAATTAAGAGGACGTATGAATGGTTTGTGAATAATTATAAATTATAAATTGAAAATTATAAATTGTGTGGTCCAAATAAAAATATCAAAAAATAATTTATCATTTATCATTGACTCATGGATACAGGATTAGGTCAAAGATTATTTGATTTTGCCGTGGATGTTATTATTTACTGCAGGACATTAAAGAAATCAACCGAAAGTAATATTATAATTTATCAACTTAATAAGTCGGCAACTTCTTCCCCCGCAAATTATGAAGAATCGCAGGGCGCATCATCAAAAGCAGATTTTAGAAATAAAGTTTTTATATCACTGAAAGAGATGAGGGAATCGAATTTTTGGCTAAGAATATTAAATGCGGTTGGTAATAATTCAAAAGAATTAAATATATTACTTAAGGAATCCGAAGAATTAAAAAAAATCCTCGGATCAATTTGTTCAAAAGTTTCTAAGAATACCTAAATAATTTTATACTTTTAACTTTTCACTTTTTACTTGAACTATGAAAAAAGCATTAATCACCGGCATTACGGGACAGGACGGAAGTTACTTAACAGAGATCCTGCTTGAGAAAGGGTATGAAGTTCACGGCATCATTAGAAGGAGCAGTTCTTTTAACACAGGAAGAATTGATCATCTCTACAATAATCCTGAGATACTGGATAAAAAATTATTTCTTCACCACGGAGATCTGGTTGACACCAGCAATCTGAATCGTCTTCTTAACTATATCGAACCGGACGAAATTTATAATCTTGCTGCACAAAGCCACGTAAAGGTTTCGTTCGAGATACCGGATTATACTGCACAGGTAGACGCACTCGGTACATTAAGATTTTTAGATGCTATTAGGGAAGTCGGTTTAGGAAAGCAGACAAAATTTTATCAGGCTTCAACCTCGGAGTTATATGGTAAAGTACAGGAAATACCGCAGACGGAAACAACTCCATTTTACCCCCGCTCTCCATACGGAGTAGCAAAGCTTTACGGCTACTGGATAGTAAAGAATTATAGAGAGGCATATAATTTATTTGCATGTAACGGTATATTATTTAATCATGAATCGCCGCGCCGGGGCGAAACTTTTGTTACACGTAAAATTACTCGCGCTGCTGCTAGAATATTTTTGGGCTATCAGAAAAATGTGAGTTTGGGAAACTTGGATTCAAAAAGAGATTGGGGTTACGCGCCCGAATATTGCGAAGGGATGTGGAGAATTCTACAGCATGATACTGCTGAAGATTTCGTCCTTGCAACAGGAGAAACTCATACAATCCGTGAATTTTGCGAATTGACATTCAAAGAACTTGGAATTGAGATCGGATGGAAAGGAAGCGGAGAAAAAGAATTCGGAATTGTTGAATCGTTTAATGGGAAAGAGATAAGCAGCAAAGTAAAAAGTGAGCAATGTAAAGTGAAAACCGGAGATGTTATTATAGAAATAGATCCGAAATATTATAGACCGACCGAAGTTGATCTGTTAATTGGCGATCCCACCAAAGCAAAAAAAGAATTAGGATGGGAGTCCAAAGTAAAGTTTGAAGAATTGATAAAGATAATGATTAAAGCGGATTTGGAGAAAGTTGCTTCAAGAGGGTATTAGAATAATTAAGTTTTTGCTAAAACTATTTATTTCTAAATAAAATTATAGGCGATTCTTTGAATCGCCTATAATTAAGATATCTTCTGTTTACTGAGCAAGCAATTTATTGATATAGTCTTCGTAGATAGAAATTGAGGTAAGTCCTTGAAAACTTGCAACGATAGTTCCATTTTTATCAATCACAAAGGATGATGGGATGGAATTAATTCCGCCGTATCTTTCTGTAACATCAGTATCGCCGTAAACTATCGGGTAATTAATCCAATTTTGCCGGACGAAAGGAACAACGTCTTGCCTTGTATCTGTATCAACTGAAACTCCGATCACTTCAAATCCCCTTGAGCCATACTTTCTTTTTAATTCAATCAAGTCGGGAATACCTTTTCTGCATGGGGGACACCAAGTTGCCCAAAAATCCACAATCAAAACTTTCCCTTTATAATCAGAAAGTTTGAGTTGTTTTCCATCAATTGACATGAGATTAAAATTAGGGGCGGGCAACGGTTTATTGCCGATTGATCCGGCATAATTTTGAGGAAGTGAACCGTTTCCCAATAATGAATTGCCGTTACTCAATAAAAAAAATAGAACTATAATTCCTGCAATTGATCCTGTGTAAATAAATTTTTTATTTTTCTGAAAAAATGTTGGTGAATATTTCTTCTTCCCTAATGGTTTCTTACTCATTTTCTCCTCACGCTGATTCTTTTTCAAAATGCATGATTTAGATACAATTCATTTCTTTTTCAGCTAATAATTATAAAATTATCGGGTTAGGCACATTTAATTCTTGCTCGATAATTTTTTTAAGCTCTGCCTTTGGCAATGCGCCCATAGCCATTTTGGGTTGACCTTCTGCTGGTATAAAAAGAAGAGAGGGAATACTTCTGATTCCAAAAGCAGCAGACAATTCTTGTTCTGCTTCCGTATCTACCTTATAGAAATTTACTTTTCCTTCATATTCCTTAGAAAGTTCCTCTATTACCGGTCCAACCATACGGCAAGGTCCGCACCATTCTGCCCAGAAATCAATAACTGCTGGTAATTTTCCCGCGTACTTCCATTCTGTATTCTTTTCGAAATCAAATATTTTCTCTAAGAATGTCTCTTTGGTTAAATGTTCTGTCATGATAAGTTCCTAATGTTTTCTTGTATATAGTTACTGTTTTATATGCATAGGATGCACTAATAAGTAAAAGGATTCTATATAATATTTCGATTAAAAGCTTCCTTGGAACGCATTAGTATGGCTGAGAAGAGAGTAACACAATTGGGGGCAAGAATGCGTTTAAGTGCCATGTTTTAATTTGGGGAAAATGAATGATGTGCGCAGATTATAGTCTAAGATCTGTTTTCAAGCGGCTAAAGTTCTAAATAGATAAATGTATTAAATCACTTGGCGTAAAAGAGGATGTTAATTATTTGATTTTATAACTGCAAGTTGCCGATGCCGTAACTGTTGTAAGCGAATCTGTTTGAAAATCATTTGCCACGGTCTTAAGTGAATCGTTAACATAAATTTTTAAATTTATTGATGCCGATGCATTTAAACTTGCCGGACTATAATTTCCTGTGCAACTTGCCGCCAATGTTGCTGTCAACCCAACACTTAGTGGAAGTGAAATGTTGAGATTCATTCCCTCTACCTGTGATATTACTCCATCGCCGCTTGTATATGTTATCACGGGATTTGCATACGTAGATGAACTTATCATGTTTGCTACATACCGGACAGTTTTATTATTTCCATTTGAAGCCGGTGTATTAATACCATCAACAAGTTTACAAGAAAAGCATGTCAGCGCTAGAGTAACGGTGAGTAAAATATTGATTATTCTTTTTCTCATTGATCCCTTCAGCCAAAAATTAAACTCTGATTAACGAATGAGTTATCTTTCAGATATAAAATAGGGAGAATAAATAACTAGCTCAAACGTATTTGAGATTAATATTAATGACAAATTTTTACAGTAAATATGACTGCTACAACAGAACGAAGTGCGGTTTTTCTTTAGATTAAATTGTAAAAATAAAATGAAATATGAAAGTTTAGGACTATAAAAGCAGAGAATTTGACGGCGGAATGATTGTTGTATAAAGGAAATTCTTTTACAAATATTTTCTATTCAAAGGAGGTAAAAAGTAATCGCTAGAAATTAATTTTTCAGATTATACGAAAGACAAGGCACTAAAAATTGAAAACTATCATGAGGTAAAAATGAAACGTACAAAATTATTTTTCATCCTTTCAATTTGTTTATTATTGATGCTTTCGGCTAAAGAAATTGCGGCACAAGATAAACCGATACAACTTGCTTTATTTAACCCGGTTCAGATTTTTAACGAAAATACTTCAATAACGGGTTTAAGAATCAGTCTGCTTTACGGGAAGAATGCAAGGGTTTCCGGTCTGGATTGGGGATTGGTGAATCACATAACTTCAGGTGTTTCAAAAGGAGTTCAGTTTGGTTTGGTTGGAATTGTAGAGGCAGATTACATGGGCTGGCAGGATAACGGTGTGAACATAACAGAAGGAAAATTTGAAGGTCTTCAGTGGGGAGTTGTTAATTATGCCGGGACTGTCAGCGGTGTTCAAATTGGATTAGTAAATTACGCTGCAAATATGACTAAGGGTTTACAAATAGGTTTGATAAACATTATTAAGCAAGGCGGTCAGTTTCCGGTTTTCCCAATTGTAAACTGGGCATTTTAAAATTTATCAAAAGGAATAAAATATGTGCGGTTCATTTGAACCGCACATAAATTAGATGCAGAACTATTTTTTCTTTTCTGCAGATTGATTTGAGAGAGTTTGAAGAGCCTGCTGCAATTTTTCAAGTTCCTTTGCCGCTTCAGAAAACTTTTTATCGGCATTCAGCTTTAAATAATTGTTAAAAGCCTCGTTTGCCGCTTTGATTTGTCCCGGAAGTTGAGATACCGTTATTGGTGTTGTCTTTTCAGATTGAGATAGACTTTTTAGAACCGGTGACTTAGAAAATAATCCGTTCAGAGCTTCATCAAAAGTTTTAGCATAGCTCATATTATCTCCGTGCATAACAACAACAATTCTAAGTTCCGGATACGCCGCAGTTTCAGCTTGAAGATAAATCGGTTCAACATAAAAAAGCGTATTGTTAACCGGTATAGCAAGTACATTTCCTCTAATTACTTTAGAACCATGCTGATCCCACAAAGTCAGTTGTCCCGAAAGAAAACTATCCTGATCAATTTTAGATTCTACCTGTTGAGGACCGAGAACCATTTTATCTTTAGAGAATTGATAAGCCACAAACTTGCCGTAATTTTCTGCATCGCACATACCGGCAATCCATCCGATTAATACTTGCCGGTTCTTCGGAGTAAACGGGCACATCAAAACAAACT
>JAKAMS010000142.1 GCA_021812745.1 Bacteroidota bacterium
GCGGCGATGGAACCATGCATATTTCAGATAAGCTGAGTAAGATGGGAATGAATATTATTGGTGTCCCGAAAACAATTGACAATGACCTTGAAGCAACCGATCAAACATTTGGACACGATTCCGCAATTTCGGTTGTCTCGGAAGCATTAGACCGTCTTCATACTACAGCGTCTGCTCATCATCGCGTAATGGTTATTGAAGTAATGGGCAGATATGCGGGTTGGATTGCTCTAAACGGCGGTTTAGCCGGCGGTGCAGATATTATATTAATTCCAGAACTTCCATTCGACTGGAATGTAGTCTACGATAGAGTTCTCCGCAGAAATATGAGCGGAAAGAGGTTTAGTCTTGTTTGTGTTGCCGAAGGCGCTAAACCTAAAAACGGAACATTAATTACAAAAGCAAAAGACATCAGAAGAACCGATCCGATACAACTTGGCGGGATTGGAGAATATGTTGCAAAAATGATATCTGACAATACCGGATTAGAAACACGTTATACTGTTCTTGGACATTTACAAAGAGGCGGAAGTCCATCGCCATATGATAGAATCTTGGCAACGAAATTCGGTACAAATGCTATTCAGCTTGCTGTTAAAAAACAATTTGGAAAGATGGTTGCTTTAAAAGGTTCGGAAATTAAAAGTGTCCGAATTGCAGATGCAATTGCACGCCAGAAGTTGGTAAAACCAAAAGATCAAGCGGTATTAGCCGCAAGTGCCGTTGGTGTAAGTTTCGGAACAGAAAAATTATAAACTCTTGCTTTGGATATACTTTAATTACTATTTTTGTCCGCCCTTAAAAACGGCTTGTTCTTTCACGGGGTCGTAGTTCAGTTGGTTAGAACGCCTGCCTGTCACGCAGGAGGTCGCGAGTTCGAGTCTCGTCGGCCCCGCACTTAGACTGTTAAAAGAGATTTCAATTATTATTGAAATTATTATACGTGCAATAAAATATTGAACGTAAGCGAAACAATAATTCCACGCTCATCAAGGAATTAAGTTCTTAAATTTTAACTCTGAGCAACAATTTATTTAGCGATTCTAAATTAGATGGAAGAGAATCTTCACATCAATTCATTTTCTCCTTATCCAATTTAACCTCCGTCATATACGTTATATCCATTAACTCGTCTTGAGTCGGATCGCAAATCGGTTATTTAATTTCTTGTCAGGGAAATAAAAACAACAAAAGGAGTAAGTGATGAACATTTACGTAGGTAATTTATCCCAGCAAGCAACCGAACAAGATTTAGAAGGTCTTTTCAAAGAATTCGGCGCAGTAGCAAGCGTAAAAATTATACGCGATATGTTTAGCGGCGAATCAAAAGGTTTTGCGTTTGTAGAAATGAATGACAAAGCTGCAGGCACAAAAGCAATTGAAGAGCTTAATACTAAAGAAGTTAAAGGCAAAAAAATCGTTGTCAACGAAGCACGCCCTAAAACTGATACCAGACGCGGTGGCGGTGGTGGCGGAAACCGTGGCGGCGGCGGTGGAAATCGTGGTGGCGGTGGCGGCGGAAAACGCTGGTAATATTTTTTTTAATTTCCGAAAATTTTATATTGTATCCGCCTTCGGGCAGATTTTCTAACAATTTAAGGGAAACGGTTCCCACTACTTGCATCCCGCCTTTTGGCGGGATTTTTTTTAACATGAAAACAAAAACCGATTACAACGAACTCTCGCTAAACTATAATTTATGTTATAAAATTAATCCTATGCTTGGAGTCAGCAAAGCTCTGCTGAATATTGTCTCAAAAACTAAGTCGAAGAACATTCTTGAAGTAGGATGCGGAACCGGACATTGGTTAAATGAATTGAATCTTCTTGACCTAAATAAATTTGGAGTTGATTATTCTCTCGGACTGTTGAACGAAGCCAAGAATCAAAACAACAAATTAAAATTAATTCTTGCAGACGCCAATACCCTTCCTTTTGTTAACGGTAAATTCGATTTGATCTTCTGTGTAAACGCAATTCATCAATTCAATTATCAAAGGGAATTCATTCTAAATTTATCACATCTTCTGAAACCGAACGGAATTTTTGCTTTGTTTTGTTTAGATCCGAGGAACAAAAATGATAAGTGGTATATCTATGATTATTTTGAAGGCACGTACAAAAAGGATTTGCAGAGATATCCCTCGTTAGAAGATATTACTATTTGGATGAATGAATCAGGCTTAAAACAAATTGAAATTAGCACCGTCGAGCGAATTGAAAATGATTTAACTGGCAAAAATTTATTTAGCGACTCCTTTCTGCGGAAAGACCAATCATCACAGCTTGCATGTCTAAGTGAAGAAGAATATTTAATTGGAATTAACAAATTAGAAAATGCTATAAAAGAAGATCCGCAAATAGTTTTTCCGGTAAGATTGACTTTTTTTTCAATAATAGGAATTAAAGAATAGACGAATAATCCTTCCGAATAACTACATTTTTTAGTTTTTCTTTATATAAAAAAATTTCTCCAATTAACCATTTGTTTGTTTGCTTCGTCTAAAGATGCGAAAGGAAAAATTAAATGAATGTCATGAACGGAATACCGCTTCACGAGAAACTAGGAATAAAAGAAGGATATCAAATTAAACTTATTAACGAGCCGGACAATTTCATACATTCGTTCAACGGAATTTATGATAAGATTCATTTTCATAAGCGACTTATAGAACCGGTTGATTTGATTCATCTTTTCACCCGATCTAAAAAGGAATTGACGGTTGAACTTCCAACGTTGAAAAATTATCTTAAAGCGACCGGCGCTTTTTGGGTTTCGTGGCCTAAGAGAAATTCTAATCACGTTTCCGACTTGAATAACAACGTGGTACGCGAGATTGGTCGGATAAACGGTCTTGTTGATACAAAGGTTTGTTCAATTGATGAAAATTGGTCAGCGCTAAAATTTGTTTTCCAACCAAAAGGAGAAATGAAATGAAGATTATTTTGTGGTTAGTATTGCTCTTCTTCTGTGCGCCTTTGGCAATATTTGTGTTGGTGCTCTATCCGATAGTTTGGCTATTTCTTCTTCCATTTAGAATGGTTGGCATTGCTGTGGATGGCGTATTTGATTTATTGGGAGCGTTACTTAAACTCCTCGCAAAAATATTACGGGGAATTTAAGAATAAAATTTTAACTATTTCTCTTTCTTAGGAGCCCACTCTTTTAAGAAAGTCATGATTTTCTCTGCGTCGTAAGATTTCTCCTTCTCTAGCTCTTCTGTTTTTTTAGAAAATAAAAACTTACCGTCTTTTTCTAAAATAAAGATGTGCGGAAATCCGGGGATCTTAGGATAATGCGAGAGGAATTTTTCATTTTTGTTTTCAGGACTATAATTTACTTTTATCACAACAAAATTATCGTGCAGATAATTTTTTAGTTCCGGATTAGCTTCAAAAAATCCGTCCAAGCGGTGACACCATATACACCATTCGCCTCCTACGTCAAGTAAAATTCTTTTATCCGACTTCTGTGCTTCTTCAACAGCAATTTTTAGATCCTCAAAAGGATTTCTGGACGGATCAAATTTAGGCGCATTATTTTTTTCTTGTATGGGTTGAGCATTTATAATATTCATTAAGAAGACAAATATCAGCAGTCCGGGAAAAAGCAGTTTTTTCATTTCAACCTCGATTCTTTTGGAATAATTATTAACGTTTTTTGAATACACATTAGTATTAACGTCAAAAATAATACTATTTTGGCGATAAGAAAGAGCAAAAAAATGACTTCCGAAAACAAATTACGTTATTTAATTGATCTCGTTGATGACGAGAGCGCAGAAGTCCGCTCTGAAATTATTAAACAATTGCACGAATACGGCTTTGCTTTGGAGAAGGATTTGAAAAATCTTTCCGCTGATGTTGTCAACGGTAAGATAAATATCTTAACCCCAATTCTTGCTGCCAACAGAATGAAATGGCTGGAAGAATATTGGCACAGCTGGTTTAATAAAAATAATTTTCACGAAAAAATTGAATGCGCACTTGATCTCATTTCCCGGTTTCATTACGGAATATATTTTACACCTGCACTTTCAGAACTACTGGATCAATTATCTGATGAATTTAGAAATAAAATGCCATACGGAGATGAGCTCGATTTAGCTAATTTTTTGTTTCAGGAAAAGGAATTGATAGGTGCAAAGGAAGATTATTATAATCCTTTTAATTCTAATCCAATCTATACTATCAAAGAGAAAAAAGGGCTTCCAATAACCCTTTCACTAATTTATATTCTTATTGGCGACCGGCTAGGACTTGATATTCGCGGTTGTAATTTTCCGGGACATTTTCTAGCCAAGATTACTTTAGATGATGACGAAATTATTTTGATTGATTGTTTCAACAAAGGCAAAATAATTTTTGAAAACGATATAAATGAAGCTCTTGATTATCCTGTAGATTCTATTATTGATGTTATTCACAACGATGTTACCGCCGAAGCGGTTATTACACGAGTTATTAACAACTTGATCAATGCTTATTCTTTTATTAATGATAGCGACAGCATAAATTTTTTCACAAATCTTTCAAAGCAAATCCCGAAAAAATCCACTAGTTGAACCAGCTTTCTTCTAGAGCTAATTTTGTTTAGTTTAATTCCGTATAAACAAAATAGAGTAACTATTATGACACTTGGAGGATTTCTTTTACTGCTTGTTATAGCTGCAATCTGCGGCGCAATCGGTCAAAGCATTGCCGGTTATTCGCTCGGCGGATGTTTTGTTTCAATTATTATTGGATTTATAGGCGCGTGGCTCGGTCCTTTAATTGCAAGGGAATTGGATCTGCCGATGTTCTACACAATACACGTTCAAGGAAGAGAATTCCCGTTTGTATGGTCAATTATCGGCTCGGCAGTTTTCGCCCTCGTTGTCGGAATGCTTACACGCGGAAGAAACAGACAATCATAATTTACTTTTTCAATTATGAACTAACATCAGCTTCATATGGTTTTAGTTAAGAAAGAATTGCAGAATGGATTTAAATAACCCGAAACCGAACCGGCTGATCAAAGAAAAAAGTCCCTACCTTTTACAACACGCTTATAACCCGGTTGATTGGTATCCGTGGAATTCTGAAGCATTTGAAAAAGCAGAACGGGAAGATAAACCGGTCTTTCTTTCGATCGGTTATTCAACTTGTCACTGGTGCCATGTAATGGAACATGAATCATTCGAGGATGAAGAAACCGCTCTTCTTATGAATCAAACTTTTGTTTCAATAAAAGTTGACCGCGAAGAAAGACCCGATATTGATAACATCTACATGATGGTTTGTCAAATGATGAACGGAAACGGCGGCTGGCCTTTATCAATTATTATGACGCCGGATAAAAAACCGTTCTTCTCCGGAACATATTTTCCCAAAGAGAGCAAGTACGGAAGAATTGGATTGAAAGATTTAATTATGAAAATTGACGATGCATGGAAAACAAAAAGGAAAGATATTGAAGAGAGCGCCAAAGAAATAACAAATTATCTTAAACAATCATACTCGTCTTCTGAGTCAGAACAATTAAGTACTAAAGTCTTCGATGATGCATTCCTGAATTTTGAAAAACGATTTGATTCAACGCACGGCGGTTTTGGAATAGCGCCAAAATTCCCCTCACCTCACAATTTGATGTTTCTTCTTCGGTACTGGAAAAGAACCGGAACTAAACAAGCACTTGAAATTGTAACCAAAACTTTGACCGAGATGAGGCGTGGCGGAATTTTTGACCAAGTTGGTTTCGGTTTTCACAGATATTCAACTGATGCAAAATGGCTTGTGCCACACTTCGAAAAAATGTTGTACGATCAGGCACTTCTATTAATGGCTTATACAGAGGCATATCAGGCAACCAGTAATGACAATTTTAAAAAAACTTCAGATGAAATTGTTACTTACATTTTACGCGATATGACTTCCGCCGAGGTCGGTTTTTATTCCGCAGAAGATGCAGATAGCGAGGGTGTTGAAGGAAAATTTTATCTCTGGACTCAACAAGAATTAATTGATCTGCTTGGGGAAGAAGATGCTGAATTTGCCTCCACAGTTTTTAATACAAACGAAGACGGTAATTTTAAAGAAGAATCAACGCATCAGAATACAGGTGTAAACATTTTGCATCTTGCTGTTTCAACCGGAACAAATTTTATTGATGAAGAACGAATAGAAAATATTCGGATTAAGCTTTTTGAATACCGCAAGAAAAGGATTCATCCGCACAAAGATGATAAAACACTTTCCGATTGGAACGGTTTAATGATTGCTGCGCTTGCAAAAGCCGGACGAGTATTTGATAATCCCCAATATATTGCGGCGGCAGAGCGCGCTTATAATTTTATTTCCATCTATCTTGCGGCAGAAGGTAAATTATTACACAGATATAGAAATGGTGAATCGAGTCTAACCGCTAATCTGGATGATTATTCCTTCATGGTATGGGCAGTTCTTGAATTATACGAATCAACGTTCAAGGCAGGTTATATTGAGAAAGCAATTCACTTAACTGAATTATCTATAAAACATTTCTGGGATAAAATTAACGGCGGGTTTTTCTTCACACCCGATTATTCAGAGACATTAATTGTTAGGACAAAAGAATATTATGACGGCGCAATTCCTTCGGCTAATTCTGTGTTTGCCCATAATCTGTTACGTCTTGCAAGAATTACAACAGAGTCTAAATATGAAAGCTACGCCGATAAAATCTTTAGCTCCGCTTCAT
>JAKAMS010000143.1 GCA_021812745.1 Bacteroidota bacterium
CATCATAAGTTCCGGGCTGTCGAATGTTCCGATGCTTACTCCGCCGCGTCCCATTGATTTAGCATTAAAGCCAACCAGTCTGGTTCCAGTCTGAGCAAACGCAACAGAGGTCAACAGCACTAAAAACAAAATTGATTTTGCGAACTTCATTTTAATACTCCTTTATTTTTGTGAGTGGTACAGCATTAAATGCGTTTTTTATTTTTTGAAATCTTTTCCAAAAAGAGCAAGACCGATCGATTCATCCAACACCGACGGCATACTCATGTGATTCATAAATGCCATCTTACCGGCATCCCAGAAATACATATCCATTCTGAACATTTCTCTTGCAGTCCAAACTTGAAGCTCTCCGTCTTTTTGTGTAATCAGAACTTCGATTGGATATGCAACAACGTGATCAAGACCGGGGCATTTGTTTTCTTTTGTCTCTTGCTTTGAACCAGCAATGTGAAAAGAGAGCCCTTCTGTTTGCGGTCTTGTAATTCCGAGTACAACTGATGAAGAATCCGGAGAATAAACTTGTCCGATAATTTTCCATTTCAAAACTTCTGGCGACGCAACGAACCGGTATTCAACATCATCTTTAACCGGTTTAAATTTTTTCAGATTATTCTGCATTTCTACAATCAATCTTTCCAGACCTTTTCTTCCTTCATTATTTTTTCTTGAATAGACAATTGGAAACTGGTCTTCATCATTAAAGAAAGTCATCTTGCCGACCATCATAAACATATCGCGGGATGATTCACGAAGGTCTTCATCGCTTCTAATCGGTTCCATAGCTTTTTCAATCTTGTTCCCTCCGCCAATTAAATGAATTGTCTTTACAAGATTTGCCTTAAATTCTTTTGTCTTAGCAACGACTTGATTGTAATCGTTCTCTTTCCCGTTTTCCCATAGATCATTGAATACAATACGGTTAATTGTTTCCGGATCCGCAATTACTACTTGAATTCCGTCCGGTGTTTCGTAAAGTCCTACTCTAATAAATGCCGCAACTAAATATTTGTTGCCTCTTGCGGTAATCATTTTTGTGAATTCATTGGAGCTAAGCAGAATTAACTTTGCTTTAAATCCGCATTGTTCTTCTTTCTTTTGTCTAACGATGTCCGGAGTAGCAATATCTGTATAACTGAGAATGTTGTAACCGGCTGATTTTAATTTTGTCTTGAGTTCTTCGCCTACTTTGTTAATATCTCCTTTGATGTTGGAAACAGTTTGAAGATAGATACCATGTTCTGAAGCAGTCAGTGTAATAAATGTTAAAAGAATTATTAAAAGAATTGATTTTACTGATAACTTCATTTCGTTTCTCCGGTATATGTTTTTCGATTGATTGTATCTAATTACCAATCTTTTGTCTAGTAATTTGAAATCCTGAATCACCTTTACTTTCAAGAGCAAAAAGTAAAATTATTTTATTATGCTCTTGCTCTTTGCTAGCAGCCCTCTTTCTTTTTCTTTACAACTTTTCCACCGGCAGCCGGAGTAGATAGTTTTGGCAATGCCGGAGTCGTTGGTTTAATAGTGGGCGAAGCTGCCGATGTTGTCTGTTCTGCTGTTGCCAATTGAGGCGTACCGCCAAAGTATGAGCTAATCTGTTTTAATTTCTCAAATGCAGCTGTTTGTTCCGGTGTTGCATTTAAGGCTAGCTTCGGAAATAGAATTTGATTTTTCCATTCATTCAGTCCACCGGAAAGAATATAGACACCTTTATAATTACTGCTCTTTAGAACAAACCAAGCTTGTGCTGCCGCAACGTCATCAGTACCATAAAGAACGATTTTTTGATTTCTCATTAATCCTGAACCGAGCAAATCTTCCATCTTAATATTAACCGAAGTAGGAATATTGTATTCGGAATATTCTTTTTCAGTTCTTAAATCTACCAAAGTAAAATCCGGTTTTTCTTTGATCAGCCAATCCGCAAGAGTCATAACATCTATTTTGTCTTGATCTTTAACTGTTGAAAGCGCCATCTCTTTTGCATTTACATAAATTTTATTATCGTCTGTTGGATTAGCTATAAAGAGCGCGATAATTCCAAGAAAAGCAGCAGCCATCGCTAATTTTTTTGATATACTAAGTTTCATAAACCATTCTTTCATTCTATACCTCTTCCGCTTTTCTTTGCTAATTTTTTTTCTCCCCATTCAGCAGCGGCAAAAGCACCTAACGCCATTGCTACAACCAAGAAGACAACCATTCCATGTGAGATTCCAAGAAATTCTGGTAGTGTTACTCTTCCCATTGGAGTTGAATTATAAAATCCTTCTAACAGAGGAAACATTTCTCCAAATACAAAGATGCCGAAGAAAAGTCCTAACAAGTAAACCAAACCATCTGTCCTTCCGGTTGATGCAGAGACAACAGATGTACCGGGACAATATCCGCCAATAACAAATCCCATTCCGAGTATCAACCCACCAACAATTTGAGGAAGTATATATGTATCGCCGATGTAAACAAGCGAAAGATCCAGCCAGCCAATCCATGCGAAGTAAAATAATCCAATCATTGCCGTTACAATTGCTGTGAACATCACTTTAAGAACACGCATGTTGTAAAAATAAAATTGTGCTGCAAGAATTCTGGCATTGCCAAATCCGCCTCGTTCAAGTGCGAAACCAAATCCAATGCCGATAATAAATGCTACGACCAAACCGAAGTCGGAACCGAAGTAATCAAATTTGAAATAGGGCATCATAACCATTGTCTCCTTACAAAATATGCAACCGCGTAACCGCCACCAAAAACCGCAAGCATGAAAGCCCAGCCGCCAAGACTAAGCAGCGCACCGCCTGTGAGTGCTAATCCGCTTGTGCATCCACGCGCCATCTTTGCGCCAAAACCCATTATTGTTCCGCCGACAAAAGCGTAAATCAACCTTGTCTTCACCGAAACATTAGGACCTTTTTCTGTAGTACGTTTAATTCTGTGAGCAAGTGAACCGGAAATAAATCCTCCGGCAACAACACCAATTACTTCGAATAAGAGCCAGTCTTTAAGAGGATTTGCAGTTCCATCTCCCAAGTACTCTTTGTAAAAACTATTATTTGCAGCATGCTCAGGCGCAATTTTATCTACACCCACAGCAACAAGAGTTGATACAGCTCCGGAAGCCCCGAGCCCCCGCCCCATTATTAAAAACGCCGCAAGTAAAACAAGTCCTAAACCAAAGCCGGTAACATAAGGATTCGAGTATGGCTTCGGCTCGAAATGTTTTTCTTCATGAGATTTTTCTTTTTTGGAAATCATAAATTCTCCATCTTTTTAATCATTCTGAAATTTCAGTTGAGTCGCTCTTACTTATTTAAAATGTGCATTGAAATAATGACTGTATTGTCCGGCAGCAACAATTATAAATCTCAAAATCAATCCGCCAAGAATTACCATAATCGGTGCGATCGGAGTATGTTTTATTTTATGATTGACAGCCAATAGTTGAATTATAAGCGGAAGAACTAAACCCATACCAACAACAAAAACCCAGAAAGGAGCTGTGTAAGGACCGCCTAATAAAAGTTGTGCCGCTTGAATTTGGGCTTGTGAAGAAGTAGCAAGACCAATCAACATAAGAGCAATTACAAACATTTCTATAACTATAAATCCGTTATCTGCTTTAGCAAGCAATTCTCTCTCTTGAACATTCTTTGCAATCATGTGAACGAAAGCTGCCGCTGTTGATAAACCTGAGATAAGAAATAAAACCCAAAGAATTGCGGTATTCCATAAAGGACGTGAACCCATTGTACTGAGTAGAACGCCGGTGTAAACACCAAGCATACCGCCAAGCAGCATATTTCCAATTCCAATATTTTGTATTAACCGCGGTCTGGAATTAATGTAATCAGTAATCTTATTAACCGGCGGGAAAATGTTCACAATGAATGATGGTGGAACCATCAGCATATTTGCAATTATAAGCGGATAAACCAAAATCAAAATCCATGCACCCCAAGACATTGGTGAAGAGATTTTGAAAGTTGTGTAAAGCCGCCAGACAAAAAGTTTATGCTCTAGATCAAGAAAGAGAGAACCCATTCCCAGACTCAAAAAAACAATACTTATTAATGGTATATAATTAGCAATGCTATCCGAGTTCTTATGTTTCTCTTTAAATAAAAAATAACCCGCAATTATCATCATCCCGGCAACCATTCCGCCGAGGAAAAGATAAACAGGAATCTCCCATCCCCATACAGCCGTGAAAGGATCAATCTGCGGATTGTGCCGTGTTGTTGTTAGTTCTTGCATACGATCCTCCTTACACCAAATAAAAAATTCGTGGAGATGTTCCCGCTTCAGGTATTAGCGGATGATTTTTTCTTGAAACAATCAATTTGCTTACTTCGCTATTTGGATCATCAAGATCGCCGAAATACATACAATGAGTCGGACATACAGAAACGCATGCCGGCAATTCTCCTTTTTCAACTCTGTGAATGCAGAAGGTACATTTATCAGCGTAACCTTCCGGATTGATGAAACGCGCATCATAGGGACAAGCAGCAAGGCAAGCTTTACATCCGATGCACATATTATGCTCAACTAAAACAACTTTACCAACCTCGTGAACATGGCTGGCTCCGGTAGGACAGCACGCAACGCAAGGAGTATTATCGCAGTGATTACAACGCTGAGATTGAATTTCCAGATTCACCGTTGGATATTTTCCATTAGCTACAGTTACAATCCAATCTCTATTATGTCCTTCGGGTACATTATTTTCCGTTTTGCATGCTACAACACAATCCATACACCCGACACATTTTTTTGTATCTATTACCATTCCATATCTAGCCATGTTATGCCTCCATCTCAAAAGTTACAAAGTTCACATTCATGGCTGTTCCTCCCATCAATGGATCGGTTTTATATTTAGTAATAAGTTGAGTATCGCTTGCGCCTTTGCCAAATGCGCCTTTAAGCATTTTAGAATTGTGCCCGAAACCATGAACCATATAAACGCAATCCGGTCTAATTCTTTCCGTGATCTTAACTTTAATTTTATTGCTCACAACACCGTCTTGATTTTTTAATCGAACATGTTGAGCATTTTTTAATCCAAACCGATTTGCTACATCCTCGTTCACCCAAATTTCATTCTCATCCATCATATCCATCAAAATTCTATTTGATTGAGTCCGGCTGAATGAATGAACCGGTGCGCGCCCAAATAACAATCTGAAATATCCGGACGGCGGCTGTTCCGGTCTTTTATATTTTGGAACGGGTTCGAATCCGGCTTCTGCAAGTTGCGGAGAATAGAATTCAATTTTGCCCGATGGAGTAGCAAATTCCGGTGCAATTCCTTCTTCAAAATAGATTGGCGCTTTATTACCGTGAATAATTCCTTTCTTCTTCATCTCATCTAAACTCATTCCGATTTTTTTCAGCCGGAAATCGAGATACTCTTCAATATCATTCCAAGGATAGTAATGACCAAGACCCAATTTTTCTGCAAGTTTTTTTGCAATCCACCAGTTTGGTTTTTGGTCGTTTGGTGAATCAATAACAGGCTGACGGATTCCTAAAAATTGTTCTTTGAATGGAGATGAATGTAAATCATCATAACGTTCCAGATAAATAGATTCCGGAAGAACAACATCTGCCCATCCGGCAATCTCGCTCGGTATAACATCTACAACAACCAACAGATCTAAATTCTGAATTGCTTTAATAGTCTCTTCTTCATTCGGTAATGCGTTCAATAAATTTGTAGCGTAAACAAACCAGCTTTTAATCGGGTATGGTTTACCCGTGATAGTTGCATCTCTAACTCCGGTTGTAATTTCTTCTGATGCGAATGGATATTTTTTATCTGGGTTATCAACTTTAGGTTTTGCCGGTTCGGGATATGCAGGATAAGGATAACCAGGAATAGAGAATTTAGTTGGAAAGAAGAAACCGCCTTTTCGTCCCCAACTTCCCATCAAAGCATTCAACAAAGCAATCGCACGCGAGCGCTGTGTATCATCTCCATACCAGGTTGTGTGTCTTCCGGGATGAATTAAAGTTGCCGGTTTATGCTGAGACATAACTCTTGCTGTTGTCCGTATTAATTCAGAATCAATTCCTGTTTCCGGATAAGCCCACTCGGGTGTGTATTGAGAAATTTCTGCGGCGAATTGTTCGAAACCAAAACCGAATTTTGTAACGTAATCAACATCATAAAGTTTTTCTGAGACGATCACATTCATCCATGCGAGAAGAAGCGCAATGTCTGTTCCCGGTTTAATCGGTAAATAATATTTTGCTTTAGATGCGGCTACCGAAAATCTCGGGTCAACTACAATAATCGTAGCGTCTTTCTGAACCGCATTGGCAAATTCTTGCACTTGTGAATTATGCATGTTCTCACCAAGATGAGAACCAATGAGCACAAGGCATTTTGAATTTTCAATGTCGGTTCTTTCAGGTGAACCAATAGCGTCTCCAAAAGTTAATTCAAATCCAACATCGCGCGGACCGCGGCATTGCGCAAATGATGGAGCTGAAAAGTTCTGAGTTCCGAACGCATTGAGAGTATGTTTCAAAAAATTTCCGCCTATACCATGAGCAAAAAACGCAACCGCTTCTGGTCCATATTGGGCTTTAATTTTATTCATCTTCTCGGCGATGTAATCAAAAGCTTCGCCCCATGTAACTTCTTTCCATTCTTCTTTACCGCGTTCTCTTGTTCTTATTAGCGGTGAACGCAAACGGT
>JAKAMS010000144.1 GCA_021812745.1 Bacteroidota bacterium
TTTCATTGGTCAACAGTAGCGATGTTTTTTTGATTTTGAAATCAAAACAAATATCTCATTCGGATACAACAGCTATTCTTGGTTATGTCTTTTATAATTTAATTTATGCGCTCTCATCTTATCCTATAGGAATTCTTTCAGATAAATTCGGCAAGAAAAACATTTTCATCTTTGGACTGATAATTTTTTCTGCTGTTTATTTTGGTTTCGCTATGAACGGCGATAATATAATTGTATGGCTTCTTTTTGCGCTGTATGGAATTTATGCTTCTTCAACAGAGGGAATTTCCAAAGCGTGGGTATCCGATCTTGTACCGGATAAATTTCGCGGTTCAGCAATAGGATTACTAACGGCACTTTCAAGTTTTGCAATTATGTTTGGTTCATTTCTCACCGGAATTTTATGGGACCGTTTCGGTGCGCAAGTACCGTTTCTAATTTCATCCATAGTTTCTTTGATTATTGTCATTATGCTTTTTCTCTTTAAGAACAAAAAAAAGCCATAAAGAACCGGCTAAATTCAGTTTTCCATCTCACTTTCCAATTTGTTATTTTTGAGTTGAGATTAAAAAGAAAAATGAATGAAAAAAAATAAATTAGCTGTTGTTGCTGTAAGCGGCGGAATGGATAGTTGTGTTACTGCTGCTATTGCAAATCAAACTCATCGTCTTGCTTTAATTCACATCAACTACGGACAACGTACAGAGAAACGAGAACTGAGAGCTTTTCATGATGTTGCTGATTTTTATAATGCAGAAAAAAGATTGGTGATAGACTTCGGACATTTTGCTAAAATAGGCGGCTCATCTTTAACAGATAAATCAATTGAAGTCGCAAAAGCTGACCTTGGCAATAAGGATATTCCTAGTTCTTATGTACCGTTCCGTAATGCTAATATATTAAGTGCATGCGTTAGCTGGGCAGAAGTGATCGGTGCGGATGCTGTATTTATTGGCGCTGTTTACGAAGATGCAAGCGGTTACCCGGATTGCCGTCCCGAATTTTTTGATGCTTACGAAAAGATGGTTGATCTTGGTACAAAGCCCTCAACAAAAATAAAAATTGAAACACCGATTATACATTACTCCAAAACTGAAATTGTTAAAAAGGGAATTGAATTAAATGCGCCTTTGAATTTTACGTGGTCTTGTTATCAAAATGAAGACGAGGCGTGCGGAGTGTGCGATAGTTGCGCGTTTCGTCTACGTGGTTTCGAACACGCAGGAGTGGAAGATCCGATCCCTTATAAAATTAGACCGAAATATGATTGAATGAAAATCTAGAATGAACAGTTCAATTATTCTGTGTTCTATTGTTTTTGAAATTACAAAAGAGAAATTAAATGAACGACAAACAAAAATTACTTGTAACATTCCCTAATCCCAATCCGGAAAGGGATTACATAATTATACACACAGCGCCGGAGTTTACATCTGTTTGCCCGGTAACGGGACAGCCGGATTTTGCTACAATCATTCTCGAATATATTCCGGAAAAAATTTGTGTTGAGCTGAAGAGCTATAAATTTTATCTGCAATCATTCCGCAATGACGGAATCTATTTCGAAGCCGTAACAAACCGGATTCTGAACGATCTTATTAAAGTCATGAAACCTCGTTATATCAAGATAACTGCCAACTTCAATACGCGCGGCGGTATCTCATCTGAAATAATTGCAGAGCAAAGAAGAAAAAAATTGAAAAAAAAATTTGTTTGACGGTGCCGTTTTGAAAATTTAATTACAACTAAAAAATTGACTAATAATTTAAATTGGAGAAACAATGGCAGCGAAGAAAGAAATAAAAAGAAGCTGGGCGGAACCTTATAAAATAAAAATGGTAGAGCCGATCAAGATGACGACTCGTGAATATAGAGAGAAGGCGGCTAAGACAGCTGGTTACAATACCTTTCTACTCAAGAGCGAGGATGTTTATATTGATTTATTAACCGATAGCGGCACAAACGCTATGAGCGACTATCAATGGGCAGGTATGATGCTCGGAGATGAAGCTTACGCCGGCAGCAGAAATTTCTATTACTTATGGGATAACGTAAAAAAATATTATGGTATGCCTTACTTCGTACCAACTCATCAAGGGCGTGCCGCCGAACATATGATTTCTAAAATATTGGTTAAACCGGGTTCTATAATTCCGGGCAACATGTATTTTACAACAACGCGAGAACACATAGAACTTGCCGGCGGAAAATTTGTTGACGTAATTATTGATGAAGCACACGATCCTCAGAATACACATCCATTCAAAGGTAATGTAAATGTTAATAAACTTGAAAATTTGATTAAGAAAGAAGGCGCAAAAAATATTTCTTATGTTTTTATGGCAGGACCAGTTAACATGGCAGGCGGTCAACCGTTCTCAATGAAAAATTTAAAAGAAGTTTCTTCCTTATTAAAGAAACACAAAATACAACTCTGGCTCGATGCAACACGTGCAACAGAAAACGCATATTTCATTAAGATGAGAGAGAAGGGATACGAGAAAAAAACGATTGAACAAATTTTATTGGAGATATGCTCTTACTTTGATGGATTGTGGGTAAGTGCTAAAAAAGATTTGATGGTTAACATTGGCGGTATTCTTGCTACGCGCAATAAATATGCTTATGAAGAAGCACGCGGTATGGTTGTTGTTTATGAAGGACTTCACACTTACGGCGGTTTAGCCGGACGCGATATGGAAGCTATGGCTCGCGGAATGGAAGAGATGATTCAGTTCGATAACATTAAAGCGCGTATTGGACAGGTTGAGTATTGCGGCAAGCAGCTTGAGAAATATAATATTCCTATTGTTTATCCTTTTGGCGGTCACGCAATATTTGTTGACGCAAAAAAATTCTTACCACATCTTAGTCAAGATCTTTTTCCCGCACAAACACTCGCAGCGGAAATTTATGTTGATAGCGGTGTTCGCGGAATGGAAAGAGGGGTTGTATCTGCGGGGCGCGACCCGCAAACGGGAAAACACCGTTATCCAAAATTGGAATTGGTCCGTCTAACTTTCCCGCGCCGTGTTTATACTCAGGCACACATTGATGTTACTGTTGAATCAATTGCGCAAGTTTATGAAAACAGGAAGAAGATCAAGGGCTTGAAAATGGTTTATGAACCAAAACACTTGAGATTTTTTCAGGCAAAATTTAAAAAAATATAGACACATGGAACGTTAAACCGTTCCGTAATTTGTAGGGGCGAGGTAAACTCGCCCCTATGTGCATTATATGTTAAGAGCAATATGGATCCTCTAAAACTAAAAGAAAGATTTTTTGAAGATCGCAACTCTATCTTCAATGATGAGGAACTTCTAAAAGATCCGTTCAAATTCTGTGTTAAATGGAGTCTGTTAGTTGAAGAGTATATCCAAAAAATATTAAAAGAAATTAAACTCAACTGTGCGGTTGCATCGGTCGGAAGTTTCAGCAGACGTGAACTTTCGCCATACTCTGATATTGATTTGATGTTCATTTTCGAAAAAGTCGAGGGGCACGAACAAACTATAAAAGATTGTGTTACTCTTTTATGGGATTCTGGTATAGAAGTCTCTTCCACTGTGCGCGAATTCTCAGATATACAAAAATTTCTTGATGAAGATTTACATGCCTTCACACAATATTTTGAGACACGTTACATTCTTGGTAATGAAAAACTTTATCTGAAGTGGAACAAAAGAGTTTTTGAAACCATCACGGATGACTACAAACAAAAATTGGTAGTTGAATTTTTTGATGATATAAAACTTCGTTACGACAAATACGGTGACTCAGCAAAAGTTTTAGAGCCAAACGTAAAATATACAGCGGGTGGGCTTCGTGATCTTCAGGTTGTAGAGTGGATATATATACTTCAAAATAATCTGATGCTTACGTCTCAAGAGGAAATTACCCAGACACAGTATTTTATGGGTGTTCTAAAACAAAATAAAATTATTATTCCACGTGGTATCGTGCGCTTGCAGGAAAGCTACCGCCAAATCTTAAATACAAGAAATCATCTGCATCTTTTAAGCGGTGTCAAAAACGACAGGCTTGAATTTATTTATCAGGAAAAGATTGCCAATGTGCTTGGATATTCCGGCGATGGCTGGCACGCTTTCATGCGCAAATATTTTGAAGCGGCAAATGTTGTAAAAAGATTTTCAATTACAATGATGAAGCGTTTTGAAGAGGAATTCACGCCGCCGTTGAGTAATTACCTTTCTATTCAACTGGATGATGACTTCTCTCTCAAAGGAAAACGGATCTCTCTAACTCATGAAAAAAAATTATCTTTATCTACAATTCTTCGCGCGTATTATTACCGCGGATTGCACGACGCACGTTTCGAAGAAAATTTGCGCTCCCAAATTATAGAAGCTGTAATTGACCATGAAGAGACACAATTGTTTGAGCCGCAATCGTCGGTTTTCTTTCGTGAAATTCTGAAACTGCCCAGGAATGTTGGAAAAACTCTAACCGCTATGAATGAAGTTGGTGTATTGAGTGCTTTTCTGCCTGAGTTCAAAGAGCTGGTTGGTTTCTTTCAACCAGGGGTATATCACTGCTATACTGCTGATGAGCACACGCTGATTGCATTAAACAATGTTGAAAAACTCTACTCTGAAAGTTCTATGCTTGGAAAACTATTCCAAGGATTGCGAGATAAAGATATTTTATTTCTCGCAATTCTTTTTCATGATATTGCAAAGCCAATTAGCTTGTCGGGGCATGAGATCATCGGTGCAGAAATTGCGAACTCAATAATGGAACGGCTTGGTTACGGATTAGAAGAAATTGAAATTGTTCAGTTTCTTGTTCATCATCATTTAACAATGGAGCAAGTTGCATTCCGCCGCAATTTAAATGACGCTTCGACACTCAACAATTTTGCGACACTGTTTCCAAATTCCGAACTGCTCGATCTGCTATATCTTGTAACGTATGCCGATCTTTCCGCCGTATCGCAAGTAGTGTGGACTCAATGGAAAAGCGATCTTCTTAGCGAGCTATACCGTAAAACAAAAACAATGCTGGATGAGCGTATAACCGGTCATGATTTACTTGCCAGCAATCTGCAAGAAATTATAAACGGCTCGGAAATTTTTTCTGAAGATTCATTCAAAGATCATATCGAAGCGATAAATGACTTGAGCTATCTCCATCATTTTTCTCCGGAAGAAATTAACCGCCATATTGAAGAGATTGAAAAAGGTTCGCCTGTTTCTGTCTTCTTTAAGATGGAAGGCGCTTTTACTGTGGTTACAATAATTACAAGGGATTCCGAAGCTTTGTTATCTAGAATGTGTGGTGCGCTTTCTATAAATGATCTTAACATTCACGACGCAAAAATATTTACGCGTAAAGATGGAATCGTAATAGATAGTTTTAATGTTTCCGATTTCAGAACCGGCGGAACAGTTGAAGAAGAACGTTATTCTAAAATTACAAATGATGTTTATCTCGCTGTCGAAAACGAATTGCAAATAACAAAAGAGTTTAGTCAAATAAAATCTAAATGGTGGCGGATTGAAAACAAACTTTTCAAACGAAAAGGAAAAATCAAAATCGCGTTTGAAAAACATGATAAATTTACAATCATAGATGTTTACTCTCCAGACCGCCTCGGATTGCTTTATCAGATAACAAAAAAGATGAATGAGCTTGGTCTCTCAATTTATTTTGCAAAAATTTCAACAAAGGGAGACGATGTTGTGGATTCATTCTATATTCTCGATCGGAACAGAAAAAAAATCTCTACAGATGTAAACGAACTCATCACTCACGAATTAACTCAAACAATAGAAGAAATGTTATAGGTGACAATTTGAATTTCATGAACAGAACAAATCCAATTGGCTTTTTTGATTCCGGTATAGGCGGCTTGACTGTTGTTAAGTCTGTTGCCCGGTTAATGCCAAATGAAAATATAATTTACTTCGGGGATACAGCCCGTGTTCCTTACGGATCAAAGTCGAATGAAACGGTTGTGGAATATTCTATTCAAGCGGCAAATTTTCTATTAAGAAAAAATATTAAATTGCTCGTTGTTGCGTGCAATACTGCTTCTTCTGTTGCACTAAAAGAATTAAGAAGATTTTTAACAATTCCGGTTATTGGAATGATTGAGCCCGGCGCTAAATTGGCGCTGCAAGAATCAAAAAAGGGAATTGTCGGAGTGATAGGAACGAGGGCAACAATCAATAATAAAGCATATGCGCACGAGTTGAAGAAATTAAACCCGAAAGTAAAAGTTTATGAACAAGCTTGCCCTCTGTTTGTTCCCCTTGCAGAGGAAGGATGGCTCGATCATAAAGTAACTGAAATTATTGCTAAAGAATATTTAGGAGAACTTCATAAAAAGAAAATTGACAGTTTAATTCTTGGCTGCACTCATTATCCAATTCTTGCCGATGTTATTCAAAAAGTTGTAGGGAAAAATGTTAAACTCATTGATTCCGGTACTCCGGCTGCAAGATTGGTCGAAGATTATTTGAACGGAAGAGGACTGCGCAATCAATCTGTTCATCATGGACAGGCGGAATTTTATGTGAGCGATGTACCTACAAAATTTCGTGAAGTTGCAGAAAGATTTCTTGGTAAGAAAATTACTCATCTTCATAAAGTTGAATTGGATGAGCTGACAAACGAATGATTTCTTGATGCTGGATTCTTG
>JAKAMS010000145.1 GCA_021812745.1 Bacteroidota bacterium
CGTAAACCGGTTATGTCTTTGCAAGATGATGTTTACCATCCGTTTCAGGGTCTTGCGGATTTGATGACTATCTTTGAACACATGGGAAGAAATACAGAAAGATTAAAAGTAACAGTATCATGGGCATACGCAACAACGCATTCAAAACCGTTGAGTGTTCCTCAAACACAAATTCTTCTTTTTCCTCGTTATGGAATTGATGTAACAGTCGCACACCCGAAAGAATTTCCTCTAAGTAAAAATATTGTAGAAAAAGCTCAACAGAATGCAAAAGATGGCGGCGGAAGTTTGCGCTTCACAAATAATATGGACGAAGCATTTGAAGGTGCTCATATTGTTATTCCTAAAAATTGGGGCGGGTTTGGTTTCTACGATGAAGAATATTATCTCTTGAACGAAGATGAATGTAAAAAAGAGATGAAAGGAAACCTTGATAAATATAAGAGCTGGATATGCGACGATAAGCGGATTAAACTGGCAGATAAAAACGTAAAATTGATGCACGCACTTCCGGCTGACCGCGGAAATGAAGTGACAGATGAAATTTTGGATAACCCGAATATTTCAATCGTTTTTGATGAAGCCGAAAACCGTCTTCATACTGCAAAAGCAATTATGGGATTAACAATGTGATGAAGTTACTCCGAGCGAAGCGAAGAGTCTCTATCACTTAAGATGAGAACTTTCTCCGCTATTAGGATTAAAAATGAAAAATTATATTTACAAATGTTTCGATTGCGGAAAAAGTTACGGCAAAGATGAGATCGAAAAAAATCTGGTCTATCTTTGCCCGGCTTGCGGCAAAGTTGAAAAAAATCAACCTTTGCGCGGAGTTCTTACAGTTGAATATGATTATGAATCAATTAGAAAGAATTTCAGCAGAGAAGAATTTCTGAAATTTCAACCCGGTAAATTTTGGCAGTATGATTTTTTATGGCCGCTAGAATTTGAAAATGGGAAAATGAAGTCCGTAGATGAAAAATTGTTACACAGAGTTACGCTTGATCAAAACAGCCTGCTTGAATTTTCTTATGAAGGAAAACCATTTTTAGTTCTTGATGATACCCGCAATCCAACATTATCATTTAAGGACAGAGCTTCAAGTTTGGTAGCTCTTAAGGCCTTGCAGCTGGGAATAAAAGAAATAGCAGCGGCATCAACCGGCAATGCCGGCTCTTCGCTTGCGGGAGTGTGCGCGCGGTTGGGATTGAAATCAATAATTTTTGTCCCCAAAAACATTCCTGAAGCAAAGAGAATCCAGATCCAATCTTACGGCGCAGATATTTATTTGGTTGACGGTGATTATGATTTGGCTTTTGATACATGTCTTGAAATATCAACTCAAAAAAAATGGTATAATAGAAACACTGCATATAACCCTCTTACTATCGAAGGAAAGAAATCCGCAGCTTTCGATCTATTCATTTCAACACAAGGAAAAATGCCCGATCTTATTTTTGTTCCGACTGGCGATGGAGTAATTTTAGCCGGACTTTACAAGGGTTTGCGTGAGCTAAAAGAACTAGGATGGATAGAAGAAATTCCTTCATTGATTTCTGTACAGGCAGAAGGCAGTAATGCGGTTGTAAGATATTTGGCTGATCAAAAATTTGAATATAAACCGGCAAGCAGTATTGCGGATTCAATTTGCGCAGGCGCTCCAAGATGTTTATATATGGCTTACGATGCGATAATAAAATCGAATGGCAACGCAGTTGAAGTAAATGACGCAGAAATTCTGGATGCTCAAAAATATGTTGCTCAAAATTATGGAATTTTACTGGAACCCTCTTCGTCGTCAACATTTGCAGCATATAAAAAATTTATTAACTCGAATAAGTTAGATGAGAAAACAGCGGTTTTACTTTTTACCGGCAATGGATTGAAAGATACTTCTGCGCTTAAAAATTGGAATCATGCTGTTGAACCTTTTACAACAAAGCAGATTTATAATAAAATTAATTCATCTTTTTAAATAAATTACTTTAAGAAATTTCATTCGCAAAATGCTTATGGAGCTTTCACTCGTCTAGAATAACAATGTAAATAAATGAATAAACCCAAAATTAACGGTTTGCTAATAGCGGCGGGGTTTTCCAAAAGGATGGGCGATTTTAAGCCTTTGATGGAGTATGATAACAATCCTTATATAGTTGTAATTACAAAAAAACTTTTGAGTGTTTGTGAAACTGTAGTTATTGTAACCGGTCACAAAAGTGTTGAGATAGAATCTACAATCAAATTCGCGTTCATAGAAAATGTATTATTCCCGCGTGTAAAAGTTATTGTCAATCCAAATTTTGAAAAAGGAATGTTCACGTCTCTTCAGACTGGTGTAAAAGAGCTGATAGATTCAGATTGGATATTGTATCACTTTGTAGATCAGCCGTTTCATAAAGAAAAATTTTATAAAGAATTTACAGCGAAAATTGATGACGAATACGATTGGATTCAGCCGGTTCACGATGGTTTAGAAGGTCATCCTGTGATGTTCAAAAAAACAATTTTTGAAAAAATTATTTCAAGTCCGGAAAATCACATACTAAGATTAATAAGAGATGATGGTTCGACAAAAAAGAAAATATGGGATTGCAGTTACTCGCAAATATTGAAAGACTTTGACACACCGGAAGACCTGATTCATTCTAATAAATAAATCTATTTGATTTTAACTGCCAGCTGTCCGCAAGCCGCGGCAATATCATCTCCTTGTGTTTCGCGTATCATTACGGTGATATTATTGTTACGGAGTTTGTCTGCAAAGAGATGAATATCTGAAAGTGAGGTCGGCTCTAGTTCAGAAGAGATACCGCCGGGATTCATATGTCTAATGCTGTTGAACGGTATGATATTTATTTTAGAAGGAAGCGAACTGCATAGATTTGTCAGCGCTTTCACGTCTTTATCTCGGTCGTTTAAATTTTTCAGCATTGTGTATTCGAATGTAATACGTGTTTTAGTCTTCTTGGCGTAATATTTTAAAGCATCAATGTTTTCTTTCAAAGAATATTTTTTGTTGATTGGCATTATCTGTGAGCGTATATCTTCAAATGCCGAGTGAAGGGAGAATGCAAGTTTTACCCGTAAATTTTTGTCTGCAAGATCTATAATTTTATTTGCTATGCCGGCTGTAGAGATAGTAATGCGCTTACGGCTTAATCCTTTTGTGAGTTCGTGAGTAAAAATTTCTACTGATTTTAAGGTCGCATCGTAATTTAAAAGCGGCTCACCCATGCCCATATAAACAATGTTTGTGATGTTTTCTTTGCCGTGTTCTTTTGCTGTTAACAAATATTGATCTACAACTTCTCCAGTAGTAAGATTTCTTTTATATCCCATTAAACCAGTAGCGCAGAATTTACAGTCAAGCGGACAGCCGACTTGAGTTGAAATGCAAAGTGTGTTTCTATCTTTTTCCGGAATAACTACAGATTCAATCTTCCGGTTATCGAAAGTTGAGAATAAATACTTTTTTGTCCCGCTGGATGTTGATCCTTGTGTGGTTACTAAATTTAATGTTTGCAGTTCACAATTTGCAGAAAGCTTACTGCGAAGTTCTTTAGGAATGTTTTGCATCTCGGAAAAATCCGTGGATAGATGGTTATACATCCAGTTAAAAACTTGCTGGGCGCGGAATTTCGATTCGCCAATTGAAACAAAATATTCTTGAAGTTCAGATAACGTGAGTCCCTTAAGCTGAATTTTTTTTTCTTCTTTGTTCATCATGTGCAAATATAGCTATGAAGCAACAAAGTGACAAAATAACGATGAAACACAACAGCAAAAAATTAATTTACTTTGCCATTTAGGCGGTTTGTACATTGTTTCTATAGAGAAAGATTGAAATTTGGAATGGCATTCTTTAGTTTGCAATCAAATTAAAAAAATAAATCAAATTTTGGAGAACCAATGAATTTTGAATTTACTGAAGAACAGCTAATGATTCAGCAAACAGCACGCGAGTTTGCTCAATCAGAAATTGCACCATCTCAAATAGCACGCGATAAAGACGCAAAGTTTCCAGAAGAAATAGTTAAAAAACTAGGTGAACTTGGATTTATGGGAATGATGGTTTCGCCCAAGTATGACGGTGCCGGAATGGATACGATAAGTTATGTATTGGCAATGATTGAGCTTTCTAAAGTTGATGCAAGTCTCGGTGTAATTATGTCTGTTAATAATTCATTAGTTTGTTACGGATTAGAAAAATGGGGCAGCGATTTTCTTAAAGAAAAATATTTGAAACCGCTTGCACGCGGAGAAAAACTTGGTGCTTTTGCTTTGTCAGAGCCGGAAGCAGGCAGCGATGCAACAAAACAAAATACTTCTGCCCATAAAGACGGTAATCATTGGGTAATCAACGGAATGAAAAACTGGATTACCAATGGAACATCAGCAGATTATTATTTAGTTGTTACTCAGACAGATAAAGAAAAAGCTCATCACGGAATTACAACTTTCTTGGTTGAAAAGGGAACACCGGGATTTGGACACGGCGTTAAAGAAGATAAACTTGGAATCCGCAGCAGCGATACTTGCTCATTAACTTTTGAGAATTGCAGAGTTCCAGAAGAAAATGTTATTTGGGAAGTTGGCAAGGGATTTAATTTTGCGATGAATACACTTAATGGCGGAAGAATAGGAATTGCTTCTCAAGCGGTTGGAATTGCAGAAGGAGCGCTTGAAGCCGCAACTAAATATGCTAAGACTAGAAAAGCATTCGGAACAGAGATAGCTCATCATCAAGCAATTCAATTCAAACTTGCAGATATGGCAACTAAAGTTGAAGCGGCAAAATTGTTAACTCTTCAAGCGGCTGCACTCAAAGACGCCGGTAAAAAGTATGTTAAAGAATCTGCCATGGCAAAATTGTACGCTTCAAAAGTTGCCGTAGAGTGTGCACTTGAAGCTATTCAAATTCACGGCGGATATGGTTACGTTAAAGAATATTTAGTCGAAAGATATTTGCGCGATGCAAAGATTACGGAAATTTATGAAGGAACTTCGGAAATTCAGAGAATTGTTATTGCACGTGAGTTGTTGAAAGATTAATCGTAAATTTTAAGGTAAGTAAGAAACAGAGTTGCATAAAATGAGATCATTTTTTTTATTTCTTTTCTTGGGTGTAACTCTGATTTCGGCTCAAACGGAATTGGTGAAGTGGGAATCTCAACAAGTTTCTTATGAGCTTCCCGCTCATAAAAATCACGATTATTCGATTGATAAATCAAGTTTTGGTTTGTCAATTCTCTCCGTGGCTCGTAATGCATATTATTTTTTTATTTCTGATCTTGACGGTGATAACTGTGCTTTCTCGCCAACATGTTCAACATTTTTTATTCAAGCAGTCAAGGAAACGAGCATTATTAAGGGAACACTTATGTTTGCAGACCGATTCACACGAGATATAAATTTTTTCAAAGGGTCTAATCATTATCCGTTGCTTCCGACAAATAAATTCTTAGACCCGGCTTATAATTACACTCTACATTCAGCTAAAATAAAATTATAATCCCATCGTGATTCAATCAACTTTCCCAAAAATATTTGCTGTTAGAACTTATTCGAAAATTCTCTTGATAGTTCTTTTAATTTCTCCGTTTGCGAATAGTTACTGCCAGCAGACAATCGGCAATAATTTTTTCTCTCCGGATAATAGATTACAGTTTGCCAACTATCTTTATAAAGATAAAGATTACCTGCGCGCAGCAAATGAATTCAAAGAGTATCTCAAAACCAGCAGTAATGATACGATTCAGTTTAGATTATCGAATAGTCTTTTTAAGATCGGCAGATTTTCAGAAGCTTCGGATAATTTTAAAGGATTGTTCTTTGGTTCAAAGTTATCAGAAGAAGCGCGCTTGATGTTTTTTGAATCAAACTTTTTTCAAAGTGATTTTAATTCATTCCGTAATATTTCTGATCAAGAAGTATATCGGTCTCAAAAGTACCGGAAAGAGGTCGAGCGGTTGAAATTCACCACATATTTTTTTGATGATGACGCGCTTCCGGATGAGAATATAATGCTTAACGCGTTTCCGGATTCTGCTCAATCGCAGATAGATAAATTTTATATCCAGAAAAAATTTCCGTTGCATAAGAGTTCAACTACTGCCGCAATACTATCAACATTACTGCCGGGTGCCGGAAAAATTTATACCGGAGAAATTGGAGATGGAATTACAGCACTAATCACCACTGCTTTATCAGCTTATCTTGCCTATACAAATTTTAAGGCAGACCATCAATTTAGAGGTTGGTTATTTACGGGACTTACAGCATTCTTTTACGGAGGAAATATTTACGGTTCAGCAGCTTCGGCTCAAATTTATAATGCACGCATTCGTTTCGATTTTGAAAAAGAAGTAAAATTTTACTTTGAACAAAGAAATTATTTCTTACCGCAGATAAATCTTTAAAATGAAGAATCTACTCGGCAACATATTATTTTTCCTTTTGTTCTTTGGCATTGTTAAAGGGCAAGGTAATCTTTCATCGCAACTTAGTTATGCTAACGGGCTTTTTAGAAGTGAGCAATATTTTGATGCAATAACAGAATATAAGCGGCTTTTATTTTTCGATTCAACTAAAACATATCAGTACGTAGCAAAT
>JAKAMS010000146.1 GCA_021812745.1 Bacteroidota bacterium
ATGGCTAACGTTCTTAAATTCCAACGTTCATACGATGCGGCTTCTAAAATGGTTAAAATAGCAGATGAAATGATTCAAACAATTTTACAAATGGTGTAATTATGAGAGTAACAGAAGGTTCAATAACCTCAACATACTTATATAATCAACAACAAGTTCTTAAGCGTAAGACCCAAATTCAAACGGAACTTGCAACTAATAGTAAGATACAAACACTATCGGACGATGTTACCGGTTCGCTTGAGAGTATAAAAATTAATTCTCATTTACAGAAAACCGATACATATGCGCAGAATGGAGTGAACGCAAAACAGTTCATGAATTCATCGTTGCAATCAATTGACAATATGACTGTGGAAATTCAAAAAATATTGACAACATCAATCAATGCTGAAAATCCGTTAAATGTTCAAAATTATGGAACAATGGCGCAATCAATTAAAGATTCATTAAGCGCCATTGTGCAAAATATGACGGCAAAGCAAAATGATATGCCGCTTTTTGGCGGAACAAATTTTAAGGATGCTCCTGTTACAATTGATGTAAACGGTAAAGCTGTTGTTTCGGCGGCAGATTTTTCGGGTGAAATGAAAGCTCAAATTTCTCAAGATGTAAAACAGACATTCAACATACCTGGTTCAAAAATTTTAGGCACAGGCTTATTCGAATCCATTAACAACATTATAGATTCGTTAAATGCAGGAAATTTTCCTACAAAAGCTCAGCAGGCAGATTTGGAAAATGCACTGCACACAATATTAAATATACAATCGCTCGGCGGACAGTCTATTAATCGAATGGAAGATATAAATCAGATGTTGACAAATCAGAAAAGCAATTTACAGGAGATGCTGAGTAACAAGCAGGGAATAGATGTAGCGGCGCTTTCAGTGGAATTGCAAAACAAAGATTACTTGTTACAGATTACAAATAAACTTTTAGCAAACAATTATCCTAAATCTCTTTTTGATTATTTATGATAAAGAAAACCGGAACATTGATTGGACTTATTATCGGCTTGTTTTCCATTTTTGGAGCGTTTTTTTTAGAAGGCGGCTCCTTTAAGGCGCTCTTTCTATTATCATCAATATTGATTGTTTTTGGCGGAACATTTTCGGCAATAATCATTGGCTTTGGATTAGATAAATTTAAAAACATTACAACGCTTATTCGTCTTGCTTACTTTCCCAGAGAGTACGATGTGGACAGAGTAATTGATACGTTTGTAGAACTTTCGATAAAAGCACGAAAGGAAGGATTACTCTCCATTGAAAAAGATTTGAACAAGTTCGGTTACATCTTTCCCAAAAAAATGACAAAGTTTGTTCTTGATGGTACAGACGCAGAGTCGCTTCAGAACCTTGCTCATCTTGAATTAAAAACTATGCAGGAGCGGCACTATTCAAATATTTTCATATTTACAAAAATGGGCGGTTACGCACCAACAATGGGCATTATAGGAACTGTAATGGGTTTGATTATGACCCTTGCAAATGCAGGCGCAGATCCGAATTCGTTAATTAAAAATATAGCAACAGCTTTTATTGCAACGCTGTGGGGAGTTTTCAGCGCAAACATTTTATGGCTTCCGGTAGGAGATAGATTAAAGAGATGTCATTCAGAGGAGAAAAATATGATGGAGATTTCTTTGGAGGGAGTGCTAACACTTCAGAGCGGAGAGATTCCTTCGATAATGAAGGCAAGACTAGTAGGAATGCTTCCGCAAAGAGAACAATTAAGCAAAATGAGTTCTTAGATTCCGAAGAAAATCCTTATGCTGAAAGCGGCGATAAAGATCGGTATTTAATTACCTATTCCGATTTAATCACTTTGCTTTTAGGTCTGTTCATTATTCTTTACGCAGTATCGAATATTGACAGCAGTAAGTATAAGAATGTTGTTGCTGCTATGGGTACTTATTTCGGCACCAATGTGGTTATTCCTAAAATGTCAGATTCACAAATTTTGGCTAAGCCGAAAGAAAAATTGAGCGAAGAACTTAGTAAGTTGATTATAGATAATAATTACTCAAACTCAATTCAACTGGAAGAAACTGAAAGAGGTATAATTGTTCACATTTTGGATGATATTTTATTCCCGCCAGGCAACGCGGATATAAATGAATCGTCTAAACTTGTGTTGAATAAATTGGCTAAAGTTCTCAGCACGATTCCAAACGATATAAGAATTGAGGGGCACACAGATAATGTTCCGATATTTACAGAGCGCTATCCTTCTAACTGGCATCTTTCTGTGGATAGAGCTTTAAGCACAGCTTATTATTTAATTAAACAAGAAAATATTTCACCGGATAAAGTTTCTATTGTCGGCTATTCTGAATATAGACCAATAGCGTCAAACGACACTCCGGAATCCAGAGCAAAAAACAGAAGAGTAGATTTAGTAATTCTTAAGTGAGTAAATATGAAAATCAATACCCATCAATTTGGTGAAATTGAGTTCACCGAAGAGAAAATAATTAATTTTGAAAACGGTTTATTCGGATTCGAGTTTCTGAAAAAATATCTTTTCATTAAGCCGGACGACAGTTTTTTTTATTGGCTAAACTCAATCGAAAATCCCGATATTGCTTTCCCAATGTTCGGTCTTAGGGTGATTGATGATCAATTCCCGCAGGAAGATAATTTTGAAGCATTCGGAATTGTTACTCTTAACTCTAATCCTCTTAATATTACATTGAATCTGAAAGCGCCAGTTTATATTAATCAAAATAATAAATCGGGATTTCAAAAAATTGTTGATACGGATAATTATCCGGTTAACTATAAACTTTTTTCCGAGTGAAGGTGATTATGTTAGTCTTAACAAGAAAAATAAATGAAGATATTAAAATTGGTCCGGAGATAACCATAAAAATATTATCTATTTCCGAAAATCAAATTAAGATCGGCATTGATGCTCCTAAGAATGTGCAAATTTACCGCAACGAAGTATTTGAAAAAGTAAAAGAGAGCACAATAGAAGCATCGCGTGCAAGTATTCAAAAAGAAGCAGACTTATTCAAATACAAAATCCAAAAGGTTAAGTAAGAAATGGACTTTGATCACGGTAAAATAAAAATCCTTGTAATTGACGATTCCGATATTATAAGAAGTACCTTAAAAAAATTCTTATTGGAATATGATATTGAAGTTATTACCAGCAACGACGGACTGGAAGGATTACAACAGGCAATTGAACACAAGCCGAGACTGATATTTTTAGATTTGATGATGCCGAATCTTGACGGCATTCGCCTGCTAAGAGTTCTAAAGGTTATGGAAGAGTTGAAGCATATTCCGGTTATAATTATAAGCGGACATACAGATAAGACTAATGTTATTGCAGCTACGGAAGCTGGCGCAGAAAAAATAGTTTCAAAACCGTTGACAAAAGAGATTCTCATTAAAAGCATAAATGAAGTTCTTGGCGGTAATTTTCTAGGCAGTTCTAAAAAGTTTCTTAATCTGACTAATTCTGAAAAGGAACAAATGACTAAAGAACTAAAAAAATATTTTATTAACAGTCTTGCGAACAAAAAAGAAACATTAAAAAAATCACTAGATCATAAAAACATGGAGCTCTTGAAATTAGTTGTCCATGAATTGAAAGGATCAAGTGGTACAGTCGGGTTTCACCGCATAACAGATATCTGCCGGGAAATTGAAGCGTATGTCTCTTTGCCTGACATCAGCTGGGATGAAATTGGTCTAAAGTGCCAACTTTTAATGGAAAACTTTCAGCAAGCAGAATCATCAGTAGTTAAGTAGGAGATAAAGAATGTTTGTAATCATAGGAATTGTTGTTGTAATAATTTCAGTGGTAGCTGGATTTACTATTGCCGGGGGTAATTTATTCCTGCTGATTCAAATTTCAGAATTTATCACAATTGGCGGAGCCGTAATTGGAAGTGTGCTTATCGCTTCACCGGTAACATTGATTAAAAAAATTATAAAAGTATTCCCGAAGATTTTTAAGCATTCAAAGAATACTAAGGAAGATTATACCGAGATGTTAAAAGCTTTTAGCGATCTTTTCCTAATTGCGCAGAGAGAAGGTTTGTTGGCTATTGAAAAACATGTTGAAGACCCGGACAATAGTGAGATTCTTAACAAGAACAAAAAATTTATTAATGATAGTTACAGGAAAAACTTTTTTTGCGATACAATGAAAGTTATGCTTGCCGGTTCAGTTCCTCCGCATGAAATGGAAGGTCTGATGGATTCCGATATAGAAACATATGAAAAGGAAAACAAGCCGGTAATTGACACAATTTCAAGAGTTGGTGATTCTCTTCCCGGTTTGGGAATTGTTGCGGCAGTTCTTGGAATTATTGTTACAATGGCATCAATCAATCAAGGTGCAGAAGCAGTCGGTCATCATGTGGCGGCGGCGCTTGTGGGGACTTTTCTTGGTGTTCTACTCGCTTACGGATTTGTTAATCCGCTTTCTGCAAACCTTGCAAATATATTTGAAGAAGATGTGCAGGATTTACAAATCATAAAGACTTACATACTTGCTTATGCAAAAGGGAACCCTCCTTTTGTTGCGGCAGAGATTGCAAGAAGAACAATCTTTTCTGACGAACGCCCGTCGTTCCAAGAACTTGAAGCGTTCTTAAGGGGGAAAAAGGATAAGTGAGCGAGAACGGAACAGAGTCAACGCCTGTAATTAAAAAAATTAAAAAGTCGCACGGCGGGCATCACGGCGGAGCTTGGAAAGTTGCATATGCGGATTTTGTAACTGCTATGATGGCGCTGTTTATTGTACTGTGGGTCTTAAGTCAGAAACCTGAAGTTATTAAAGCTGTTGCCGGTTACTTTAAGGATCCTATGGGCTTTTCAGAAAAGACTAAAATTTTGATAGAAGGAAAAGCAAACCCGGTACCGAGTATAAAATCGGCAGAAGAAGAAGCGCAGCAGCATGAAATGGAAAAAGCCCAATTAGAAAAAGTCGGTGATAAATTATTACATGAATTAAAAACCGATACCGAACTGCTGGGACTTGCTAATCAAGTAAAAATTGAAGTTGTTAAGGAAGGATTGTTAATTGAATTGACCGACTCGGAAAAAGATGTTTTTTTCGACCTTGGCACATCTGAGTTAAAGAACAATGCGAAAAAATTAATTTACAAGATTGGCACAGAGATTTCGAAAATGCCGAACAAAATTATTGTGGAAGGACATACAGATTCTCGCCAATACAATAATAGCGGTACTGGCTTTACGAACTTTGAATTGAGCGCCGAGCGCGCTCTTGCAGCAAAGAGAGCCTTGGTAACTGGCGGCTTAAAAGAGAAGCAAATTGATGAAGTGCGCGGTTATGCCGATACACGTTTAAGGAATACTCAAAATCCGCTAAGCTTCACAAACAGAAGAATCAGTATTACTGTGAAATTTAATAAACAATGAAAATACTAAAAAAAATATTGATAATTGAAGACGACGCATTTCTGCAGGATTTTTACAGAATTGTTTTTAAGAAAATTGGAGCAGAAATTGTTCTTGCCGAAAACTCCGATGAAATTTTTAAAATAATTAGTGAAGATGAAGTTGAATTAATTATTATGGATATTAATCTTAGAAACACAACCTTAAATTCTCAGCGGATTGACGGAATAAAATTATCGCGGTACATCAAAGAACGCTTCAGCCATCTTCACATTCCAATAATACTAATTACTGCTTATCCGCTGTCGAGTTTTGGCAATCATCTTCTTGAGGATAGTTTGGCTGATGACTATCTTATTAAACCGATAGCCGATTTTAATCAACTGATTGAAAAAATTAACAACTTGGTTTGCATAAAAACATGAAAGATTCAGTTCTAATTGTAGAAGACGAAAAAGATACTCGGTTTATACTCGAGAAACTTTTATCTAGAAATAATTACGAAGTAACCAGCGCGGTAAACGGGCAGGAAGCACTAGAAGTGTTAAAAACTTTTTCGCCCAAAGTAATACTTGCCGATTGGACAATGCCGATTATGGACGGTCTGGCGCTTTGTAATATTCTAAAAAATGATGAGAAATATAAACTCATATATTTCATCATACTTACGGCACGCTCATCGTTAAAAGACAGAATAATGGGACTTGATGTTGGAGCGGATGACTTTTTGATCAAACCGGTCGAAAACCAGGAACTGCTTGCGCGTATTCGATCCGGAGTTAGAATATTTAATCTTCAAAACGAATTGAGAAGTATTGAACATTCGAAAGCGATTGTAGAAATGGCTTGTACAATCGGACATAAAATAAATAATCCGCTCAGCAGTTTGTTGCTTTCAGTAAAAAATATTGAGAATGAACTTTTACAGAAAGACAAAACAAAGTATTCTGAAGACTTTAATTCTGTTAATGAATCAATTGAACGGATTAAAAAGTTTGTAAACGAGCTAATTCATCTCGAAAAACCGGAAGTCGTTAGTTATTTTGAAGAAAAAGGGATGATAAAGACAGATTAGTATAAAATAAATGTCTTTCCTTTCGATAATAATGCGGAGGATAAGGCATGTTAGAAAAAATTGTAAATATTTCTGCCGGGTCGGACTATAAACAATCATCCAGACCCGGAAGGCAATCGGCTGTATCTAGCTACATAAGTAGTTA
>JAKAMS010000147.1 GCA_021812745.1 Bacteroidota bacterium
GTTGCCGGAACGGCAGCAGATTTTCTACCGGCATGCATAAATTGAAGAAGAGCCATTTGAGCTGTTGCGTCTTGCATTGCTACTCTATCCGGTGCAAAATCCGCAAAATCTTTTCCGCGCTGAAGCGGTTGTGCTGCTTTATTCCAAAGGTGAGCATAAAGAATTTTTTCTGCGTAAGTCATTGGTCTTCCAACAACTTTCCGCGCATGTTTAATTTTATCATTAAATCCGGCATAAACTTTTTTGATCATATCAATGTTTGCAGTCATTGTAATTCCTCTTGTTTTTAATAATCATTACAAAGATAAAAAAAATCGGATTGGATATAAAATAGGAAGGCAGCTAATCAAAAAAACGGATATAATAAAACAGAATTTTGATTACAGAATAGGAAAAATATAAAAGGTCGCCGGGACATCGCCCCTACGTTTGCGATATCATACTAAGTGCGATTCTTTGTTTTGGAATATCAATAGAAATTACCGTTACGTCAATTATATCTCCAACTTTTAATAACTCTAATGGATTCTTGACATACTTATTGGCAATCTGAGAAATGTGAAGCAGTCCATCCTGCTTAACGCCAATATCCACAAAAGCGCCAAAGTCAACCACATTTCTAACTGTTCCTTTTAATTTCATTCCCTTTTCAAGATCTTCAATTTTCAAAACATCGCTTCTAAGGATTGGTTTTGGCATCTCTTCGCGCGGATCGCGCCCCGGCTTTTTTAGATTTTCAAGAATATCAATTAATGTAGGTTCTCCAATTCCAATTTGTTCAGCAACTTTTTGAGTTCCTTTATTTTTTACGAACAGCTCTACAAGATTCCCTTTTTCGTTTATGTGAGTTGTGGAAAGTTCACAAAGTTTCAAAAGCTTTATTGTTGCTTCATAAGACTCTGGATGGATAAATGTATTATCAAGAGGATTCTCGCCGTTCGGAATTTTTAAAAAACCGGCACACTGCTCAAAAGCTTTTTCTCCCATTCCGCTGACTTCCATTAGCTCTTTGCGGTTGGAGAATCTTCCCAATTTCTCCCTATATTTTACAACGTTATTTGCAATTCTCTTATTCAGTCCGGAAACATAATTTAGCAATGATGCCGAAGCGGTATTAACATCAACACCCACATAATTCACGCAGCTTACAACTACGTCGTCCAATTTTTTCAATAGTAATTTCTGATCAACATCGTGCTGATAAAGTCCAACCCCGATTGATTTAGGATCTATCTTCACCAATTCGGCAAGTGGATCAAGCACGCGCCGTGCGATGGAGATATTTCCTCTTTGGCTTGCTTCCAGTTCCGGAAACTCTTCTTTTGCGAGCGGACTTGCTGAATAAACTGAAGCGCCGGCTTCATTCACAATTAAATAATGACAATCAAGTTTGTTCTCTTTTATCAGATCAGCAATTAATAATTCTGTTTCTCTGCTCGCGGTTCCATTTCCAATTGCAATGAGATTAACTCCGTATCTTTTTACTAAACCGAGTAGAATTTTTTTTGCTTCTGCAGATCTATTCTGCGGCGGATGAGGATATATAGTTGTTCCTTCAATATATTTTCCGGTTGTGTCAATCACAGCGAGTTTTGATCCCGAATAAAAACCGGGGTCAATTCCCAAAATGTTTTTACTATTGATAGGCGGCTGAAGAAGTAATTGACGAAGGTTCGCGGCAAAAATTTCGATTGCATGTAAATCCGCCTCTTCACTTAATTGATTTCTCACATCTCTTTCTATGGAAGGATAGATTAGTCGCGAGAATGAATCTTCTACTATCTCATTGAGTATTTCGTCAAAGACGGATTCGTCGTAAGAAAAATATTTATCAAATATTACATTAAGAATTCCCGGCTTATCGTAACTCAAAATTACTTTAAGGAAAAATTCTTTTTCACCGCGGTTAACCGCTAGAAGCTGATAAGGTTTTATCTTGTTTAACGGGCATGAAAAATTATGATAGACTTCGTAAACATCCTTTTTGTTTGCGCGCAGTTCCTCTTTCTTCGTATCAGCTTTTGAAGATACGATTGAAGCGTCATCAAATAAGAACTCGCGCGCTGCCTGGCGGACTTCGGCAGTTTCGCTTATCATCTCTGCAATTATATCCTTAGCACCTTGAAGAGCTTCTTCAATTGAATTAACTCCTAAATCTGGATTTATATATTGAGCAAGCACTTCATCAAAATTATTTTTGAAGTTTGGATTTTCTAGAATGAATAAAGCAAGCGGTTCAAGACCTTTTGCCTTTGCAATTGTTCCGCGTGTTTTCCGTTTCGGTTTGTATGGAAGATAAAGATCCTCCACTTCCTGAAGTTTAACTGCCGCCAAAATTTTATCGCGCAGTTCGTCAGTCAATTTCCCTTGCTCTTCTATGCTTTTAAGAACCGTCTGCTTTCTTTCCTCAAGAATTGTTAGATAACTAAGCCGGTCTTCAATTTGACGAAGATAATCTTCATCTAATCCTCCGGTATGCTCTTTACGGTATCTTGCTACAAAAGGAACTGTTGCACCTTCACCGAATAAATTTATTACAGAGGTAACTTGTTTTTCTTGTATGTTAAGTTCTTTTGCTATGACTAAAGGAATGTTCATTTCTTACCTGAATTTTTTTGAAGTGTGAATCAATTATTTGAAAAGGAAAAGCCTACTTAAAAAAGTGCAGTCATTATTAATGCGATTTTAATTTGGTGCGGCAAAATATTTTTATCCGTATAGTTCTGTCTCTACCAATTCACAAATAATATGCGCAACTGTAATATGACCCTCCTGAATCCGCTGTGTGTTTGACGATGGAATTACAATTGGCAGATCAACAATCTCTTTCAATTTTCCGCAGCTGCCGCCGAGAAATCCAATTACAAACATTTTCTTCTCGTGAGCTTTGTACACTGCCTTAATTATATTAGGAGAGTTACCGCTCGTGGAGATAGCAATCAAAACATCTCCTTCGTTTCCAAGACCTTCAATGTTACGCGCAAAAACATTTTCAAAGCCGATATCATTTCCGCCGGCAGTAAGATTTGATGAATCGGTTGTAAGAGCTATAGCCGGTAATGCCGGTCGTTGCATATTGTGACTTAATCGAATCATAAATTCTGCTGCAATGTGCTGGCTATCTGCTGCACTTCCGCCGTTGCCGCATAACAATAATTTTTTCCCATTTCTAAAAGCATCTGTTATGCTTTGGACTGCGACTAAAATTTCCGCTTTACACGCAGATTCCATCTTTAATTTTACTTCGCTGCTTTCCTTAAGCGAATCGGCAATGAATTTTTCTTTATCCAAGATTTCCTCTTTCGAATTGCGAATCAAAAATAGCAAAGTTTAATATCATTCTCTCAAAATTTGCATTGACAAGAAAAAATTAAACACATGGCACAAAACATTCGTCAATAATTAGTCGGTCGCTAAATACGGGAACTGTCAATAGTCGTAAATTTCAATTGTTCCTAAAATCTACATTCACTAAGTTTGTCCTAAACTTTCCACTAAGACGGACGATCAACGAATGAAAAAAACAACACTTTTTTGGATTATTGCAATTGTAGTAACATTAATTTCTGCATTTTATCAACGTGTAACCGGTCCTACATTTCCTCTGTCCGGGAAAGTAGTTCTTGACGGAAAAGAAATTACATACAAACTTGAACGGAGTCACAGTTCGAGTTCCAATTATCTTATCGAGATTAATACTAACGACCGTTCAATTCATGGGACATTATATTTTAGAAAGTTCAATTCTCAAACCGAATTTTCTGAAATTAATATGACCGGAGGGGCAATATTGAAAGCAGAGCTCCCGGCTCAAAAAAGATTAGAAAAACTAGAATACTACATAATGTTATTTAAGGATCAGTCCTCAGTCAAGGTGCCTGCAGGTGAAAATATAATTATCCGCTTCAAAGATGATGTTCCGTTGGTGGTTTTAATTCCGCATATTTTCGCAATGTTTTTTGCTATGATGTTATCCACTAGAACCGGTCTTGAGTTTTTTAATAAAGAACCACAGTTTGAAAAACTTGGTCTTTGGACAGTAATAGTTTTATTCATCGGCGGATTTGCACTCGGGTTTGCAATGAATGGATTAGCGTTCGGAGAAATGTGGGGTGGATGGCCGTTTGGAAATGATGTTACCGATAATAAAACTCAGATTGCTTTTATAGTATGGCTTTTTGCTTTTTTTATGATAAAGAAGAATAAAAAACCCGGATGGTGGGCAATGCTTGCTGCGTTAGTTATGATAGTTATTTATAGCATTCCACATAGTTTGTAATGCAGAATAAGAGCAAGATTAAAAATAAAAATCAAGAACATGATCAAGAGTAAGAATGACATCAAAACATTTTTTCAATCCTAAATTTTAGGAGATAACGAATGAGTTCTAACGAAAAACCAACCAATGGCGGATTGCCAACCAACGCCTACACAGAATTAAAACCGGGTGAGGAGTATGTTCCTATTATGTCTCCTCATATTGCATTTCCTGAAGTAACACCTTATTCAGTAATTACCGGGCTTGTAATGGCTGTAATTTTTTCTGCGGCTGCTGCTTACCTGGGATTAAAGATCGGTCAAGTTTTTGAAGCCGCAATTCCAATTGCAATTCTTGCAGTGGGAATATCAACCGGTCTTAAAAAGAAAGGCGCACTCGGACAGAATGTAATTATTCAGTCAATCGGCGCAACATCGGGCGCAGTTGTTGCAGGTGCAATCTTTACTCTTCCAGCAATTTACATCTTGAAATTAGAGGTGCAGTTTTATCAAACTTTTCTTGCATCTCTACTTGGCGGATTTTTAGGAATCCTTTTCTTGATTCCTTTCAGAAAATATTTTGTTGCAGAAATGCACGGACAATTTCCATTTCCGGAAGCCACAGCAACAACCGAAGTTCTTGTCGCCGGTGAGAAAGGCGGAAAGCAAGCGATGGTCTTAGTTGTAAGCGGATTGATTGGCGGCATCTATGATTTTGTAGTTGCAAGTTTTGGATGGTGGAGTGAAATTTTCACAACAAAAGTTATTCCTGCCGGTCAAATAATTTCTGAAAAAATAAAACTTGAATTCCGGCTCAGCGTAAGCTCTGCAATTCTAGGTCTTGGTTATATCATTGGACCCAAATATTCTGCCATCATGGTTGCCGGTTCATTCTTGTCATGGTTCGTTATTCTTCCGATCATTGCATACTTTGGCGCTTACATCACTACGCCTATAGGCGCAAATATAACTTTGTTAATTAAAGATATGTCCGCAGAGCAAATATTTAAAGCATACGTCCGCCACATAGGAATTGGCGGAATTGCTATGGCCGGACTAATCGGGATTATTCGTTCATCGGGAATAATAAAAAAAGCATTCACACTTGGATTTCATGAATTATTAGGGAAGAAAATTAATGTAGAAAGTCTTCGCACTCAGCGCGATTTAGCTATGAAAATTATTTTCATCGGAATTCTTTTAACAGCGGTTTTAATTTTTGTTTTCTTCTTGTTTGGTGTTGTTACTAATTTATTCCAGGCGTTTATTGGTTTATTGATAGTACTTGTCATAGCGTTTCTATTTACAACGGTCGCCGCGACTGCAATTGCAATTGTTGGAACTAATCCAGTTTCCGGAATGACATTGATGACTTTGATCTTGTCATCTGCAGTATTGGTATCAGTTGGATTAAGCGGACCGGCTGGAATGATCTCGGCATTAATAATAGGCGGTGTTGTCTGTACTGCACTTTCACAAGCCGGCGCCTTCATTACAGATTTGAAAATTGGTTATTGGCTCGGTTCGTCGCCGTATAAACAAGAGAAATGGAAATTTGTCGGTACAGTAGTCTCTGCAGCCACAGTTGCATGGATTATGATGGTATTGAATCAAACATACGGATTCGTAGGAGACAATGCTCTCGTAGCTCCGCAAGCAAATGCAATGGCAGCAGTGATACAGCCATTGATGTCGAATCAACCAGCTCCATGGATGCTCTATCTAGCCGGTGCAATATTAGCTCTTATACTTACAATGCTTAGGGTTCCTGCGCTTGCATTTGCGCTTGGAATGTATATTCCGATGGAACTAAACACACCACTGCTTGTCGGCGGATTGATTTCTCTTTATGTATCAACAAGAAAGAAAGGTGATGAAAAACTAAATACAGCTAGAAGAGAAAGAGGAACACTAATAGCATCCGGATTTATTGCAGGCGGTGCGTTGTTCGGCGTATTTAGTGCAATACTTCGTTACAGCGGATTTAATTGGGTGAACAGAGAATGGCAAGATTCTCACTCTGCAGAAATGCTCGCGTTAATAATGTTCTGTTTGATTGCATTCTATATGATATGGGATTCATTGAGAGCGAAGAAAGAAGAATAGTTATTCTAAAAATTGTTGCGTAGACACCCCCGGCTCGCCGGGGGTTTTTATTTCTATTAAAATTTTCAGTTGAAAAATTTTTGGATTACCCGATATGCTAAAATTATAAAGTTATTCCATAATTTTTATGCGGTCGATTTACTAATTTTCAAGGAGAAAAAATGAAACATATCTTCAGTTTATTAACAATCATTTTGGTGGTTACAATGGT
>JAKAMS010000148.1 GCA_021812745.1 Bacteroidota bacterium
GTTGATTACGCTCATAAATTTTTCAATAACTCACTAATGATTACAACGCCCGACAAAAATTTTAATGAAGGATATAGATGGGCTCTTGTTGGGACGGATCGTTTTTTTGTAAATACTCCGGGAATTGGTAAATCACTTGTCGCCGGCTATTCCACAACCGCCAAGGGATGGGATGGCGGACAAAAAATTAACGGGCGCCCCGGTTATGCATGGTATTTTGGCAGAGACGGAGTGTGGAGCAGTTTTGCTTTGCTCGATTACGGAGATTTCGAAAAAGTTAAATCGGTTCTCGAGTTCTTCAACAAGTATCAAGATTTAAATGGAAAAATATTTCATGAACTGACTACCTCCGGTGCCGTTCATTATGATGCATCGGATGCAACTCCGCTTTATATAATTCTTGCTGGAAGATATCTTCAACATACCGGCGATGTAGAATTCATAAAACAGAATTGGACGCACATAAAAAAAGCAATTGATTTTTGTTATTCAACAGATACCGACAAAGATCATTTGATCGAAAATACAAATGTTGGACATGGATGGGTTGAAGGAGGCGGACTTTATACCGCGCATACAGAAGTTTATCTTGCTGCATGTTGGTCGGAAGCTCTTAATGAAGCTGGAAAAATGGCTAAGGCAATCGGTCTGAATGAAGAAAGCAAAAAGTATAATGATGAATCCGGAGTTGTAAAAAAAATTATTAATGAAGATTTCTGGAATAAAGAAAATGATTTTCTGAGCTTTTCGAAAATGAAAGACGGAAAATTCAATTCCGAAAAAACTGTGCTTGCGGCGGTGCCCGTTTATTTTGATATGCTCGACAAAACGAAAGCTAAAAAAGTTGTAAATGCTTTTGCGGAAAATTATTTCTCATCTGATTGGGGAGTTAGAATTCTTCGCGAGGACAGTCCGATCTTCAATCCGCGCGGTTATCATACCGGAAGTGTCTGGCCGCTCTTTACTGGCTGGTCCGCTCTTGCCGAATATAAAAACGGAAATTCTGTTCAAGGATTTACCCATGTAATGAACAATCTGCTCGTTTACAAAAATTGGCAGCTAGGTTTTGTAGAAGAAGTTTTGAACGGTGCAGAATATAAACCGTCCGGAGTTTGTTCGCATCAAGCTTGGAGTGAAACTATGGTACTTCAACCGGCAATTGAAGGAATGCTCGGGTTGAAAGCCGACGTGTTGAACAACAAGCTAACACTATCTCCCCGGTTTCCCGCTGATTGGAATTTTGTTAAAGTTGAGCGAATTAAAATTGGGAAAGCGCTTATAAACTTTGAAATGAAACGGGAAAAAGGAAAAACTGAATTTAATTTTACATCTCCTTCTTCTAGTTCAATACAAATAGAATTCAATCCCTCATTTGCTAATGGAACAAAATTGAACAACTTATTTATCAATGGTAAGCGGACCTCAATCGAGCAATTGAACAATTCAACAATCCATTTATCATTAGTACTTAATAAATCGTGTAAGATCGAAATTTCTCATTCCGGCGGTATTTCTGTTTTGCCCGAGATTGTTCTTCCGAAACCAAACGATTCTTCAAAAGGATTTAGAATTTTGTCCGATAAGTTTTCCGGTAATTACTATACTGCAGAAGCTCAGGGTAAGAGCGGAAGTCAAAATGAAATGAGTGTTTACTGCGCTGATAATAAAATTACTAATGTTGAGAATGGAAAAATAATTTCTTCTGACGGCTCAGTTTATAAAATTGCAGTTGAGTTTGAAAAGAGTTCATTTAAATATCTAAACAAAACTGTGAAATTAAAAATTGATCGAAAATAAAGAGGAATTATCAGCGTACATCCGTTAAATCTGTGTTATCTGTGTTCTATTAAGGAGGCGGCAGTGAAAAAAATGATTGTTCTTTTATTCATGCCAGCATTGTTATACGCGCAGCAAAAGCATGAATTTCCTTTTCAGAACACGAAATTATCTGTAGAGGAACGAGCGGCAGATCTTGTCTCCCGGATGACTCTAAAAGAAAAAATTTCTCAAATGAATTATGATGCGCCTGCTATTGAACGGCTTGGCATTCCTAAATATAACTGGTGGAATGAATGTCTTCATGGAGTTGCTCGTAACGGATTAGCAACTGTGTTTCCTCAAGCCATCGGTTTAGCGGCGATGTGGGATAAAAATTTAATGTACAAAGTCGGCTGCGCAATTTCTGATGAAGCCCGCGCTAAATATAATGATGCCGTTCAAAGAGGCAGAAGAGGAATATATCAGGGAATAACTTTCTGGTCGCCGAACATTAATATTTTTAGAGATCCAAGATGGGGACGCGGGATGGAGACATACGGAGAAGATCCATATCTCACCGGACAAACAGCAGTTCAGTTTATAAAAGGCTTGCAAGGGAACGATCCCAAATATTTGAAAGTAGTCGCAACAGCAAAACATTTTGCAGTTCACAGCGGACCCGAACCCGACCGCCATTCGTTTGATGCGAATATAAGCGAGTACGATTTACGCGAAACATATTTGCCGGCATTTAAGGTGAGCGTTCAAGAAGGACATGTTCAATCGTTGATGTGTGCATACAATAGTTTAAGGGGGAAAGCATGCTGCAGCAATGATCCTCTCCTTGAAAAAATTCTCCGCGAAGAATGGGGCTTCAAAGGTTACGTTGTATCAGACTGCTGGGCAATCTCCGATATCTATGAATTTCATAAGCAAACTAAAAATGCCTCTGAAGCTTCCGCTCTTGCTGTGAAAGCCGGAACCGATCTTGAATGCGGAAATTCATATCCGGCATTGAATGATGCAATTCAAAAAGGATTGATAAAAGAAGAAGAAATTAATCTCTCTTTGAAGAGATTGATGGAAGCCCGTTTAAAACTTGGAATGTTCGATCCGCCGTCAATGGTTCCATATTCAAAGCTAAAGATGGATATAGTTGATTCGAAGAAGAATCAACAACTTGCAAATGAGGCGGCAAAAAAATCTATTGTATTGTTGAAGAATGAAAATAATCTTCTTCCCCTCAAAAAAAATATAAAAACAATTGCCGTCATTGGACCAAATGCAAACGATGAAGAAATTCTTCTTGGCAATTATAACGGCACGCCTTCAAACCCAATTACTCCACTGAACGGAATAATTCATAAAGCAGGAAAGAATTCCAAAATTATTTTTGAAAGAGGATGCAACATAACCGATGGAATTCCATATCTAGAAACTATTCCGGCTGATTTTCTTTTTACTTCAACTGACAAAAAACAAAAGGGATTGTATGGAGAGTACTTCGATAATCCGGAGTGGAAAGGAAAGCCAGCTAAAATTAGAGTTGATAAGAAAATTGATTTCAAATGGCTTCAAAGTTCTAAAGACAATTTTTATGAAGGAAATAAAAGTGTGCGGTGGACCGGATTTATCGCACCTAAAAAATCCGGGACTTATCAATTAGGCGGTTACGGTTTTAACGGCTTCAATATTTATCTGGAAGATACATTGCTGGTAAAATTTAATGGTGAGCATCAACCCAATAAAATTTATGAAAGCGTTAAACTCGATGCGGACAAATTGTATAAGATCAGAATAGAATTCTTTGCTCATACCAGATATGCACAGATGCAGTTAATTTGGTCTATGCCGGATGATAATGCAGAAGAGCGCGCAATCGAAGCCGTAAAGAAAAGCGATTTGGCAATAATGTTTGTGGGGCTATCACCCCGGCTTGAAGGAGAAGAACTAAATATTGATGTAAAGGGATTTAAGGGAGGCGACAGAACAAATCTCGATTTACCGGAGACTCAAGAAAAATTATTAGAGAAAATTTATGAGCTTGGGAAACCCGTCGTTCTGGTGCTTATAAACGGAAGCGCTCTTTCGATCAATTGGGCGGATAAAAATATTCCGGCAATAGTTGAAGCGTGGTACGGCGGTCAAGCTGCGGGAAGTGCAATTGCAGATGTCTTATTCGGAGATTATAACCCAGCCGGCAGATTGCCGGTAACTTTTTACAAATCTGTTGACCAGCTTCCCGACTTCAGAAATTATAATATGAAAAGTAGAACCTATAGATATTTTGACGGAGATGTTTTATATCCATTCGGATATGGATTAAGTTATACCTCGTTTGAATATAGCAATCTACGTTTAAGCAAAGACAAAATTTGTGTGGGCGATTCAGTGATATTATCTGTTAATGTGAGAAATACCGGAAAAATCTCCGGAGAAGAAGTTGTTCAGCTTTATAATTACGGAAATATTTTTAGTTCATCCGGCGCGATTAAATCTCTTAAAGGTTTTGAGCGCATCTCTTTGAAACCGGATCAAACAAAAACAGTTGAGTTTAAAATCAATTCTCAAACGCTGGAACAATTCAGAGAGAAAGGGTTTGTGGTTGACAAAGGAGAATATCATTTGTCTGTTGGTTCATCTTCAAGAAATTCAGACTGCAAGGAAGTAAAACTAATAATTGAATAGAACTCAGATAACGCGGATGAGACTGATTAAATCGTTTTTAATTAAAGAGACAGACATGAAAAGAATATTAATATTACTTCTGTTGACATCTCAATTGTTTGCGCAAGAACTGAAAGTTTCGGATTCCTATCTTACTTTCAAGGCAAAGCAGAATGACCCGCTTTACACTACTTATACCGCGGCAATGGAACGGTCTAGATTATACGACGATAAGGGTTATAAGATGGATTACTATTCGGAACATTCTCCTATAAGTTATTCGGGAGATCAAGCCGGAAAATTTTATTGTGTGTGGAAGGTTGATCAAGTTGTTATAATGAATACCGGTGAGTTTTATGAAAAACCTGTTGTTACTTCATCATTCCCCGATATGATGATAATGGAATATTCGCCTTTCAAAGGAATAAAAGTACAAGAGACATTTTTCGTTTACAGTTCTTCAATTGCGCTTGTCAATCTGCAAATTAAAAACACAGATAGCATAAATCATAATATCGAACTTTACCCGGTTCTTGAGCTTGGCAACGATTTGCTTCTGATCGAAGAATACAATAAGAAAAATAACGGATATGTTACAGAGCACCATGAATCGAAATACAGATTGATAAGTTCGCTATACAAGAATCAACCTTATCCAACAGACACACGCGACTATTTTACTTCGAGCTTTATTCCATACTCCTTTGGGGGATATCATAAATCGCTAGAGGATTTTTATATAACAATCAAAACTGATTTTTATGCTGAGAATAGAAACGATTCTCTGAATCACAAAACAAACGGACTCGTGAATTTTATTTCGCTTCACGGTAAACTTTCTTTAAAACCCGGAGAAGAAACAAATGTGCGTTATTTCCGTGGATGGCAAGATCAGAAAGAAGATTTGCAAAATCTGAAATCAGAAATTGAAAAATTAAAAACGGAACCGCTTCAAAAATACGTAGATGCAAACGTGAGATTGTTTTCACAAATCCCGCGAATAAAATTTAAATCTCAAGATGAAAAATTAGTTTATCTGGGTTCTTTCAATCTTGCGCGCGGATCTTTCTATCCGCCAACCGAAAAAACTAATTACAATTTTTATGTTTTCTCCCGGCAGCCATTGTGGGGATGGGGACACGGTCATCAGGTTCTGCATGAATCATTAAGTATGCTTGCGTATGCTTATCTCGATCCTAAATCAGCAGAGGGTTCACAACGTGTTTATATGGAACAGCAACGAAATGACGGACTTATTGCATACCGCCACGGTCCGCGCGGTTTGCAAGATTATCCTCATTTCAGCAAAGAGTTGAATAAAGAAATGTCAACAACCTCAGCGCCTTTTTTCAACTGGATTAATTGGGAAGTATATAAAGTTAGCAAGGATAAAAAATTTCTTGCTGATGCATATCAGAGTGGAGCAAAATACATGAACTGGTTGATTGAGAATCGTGATGTTGATAAGGATGGCTTGTATGAATGGGGACCGTACGGAATAATTGAAAATGTCCGCGATTGGTACAATGCGGTTTTTCAGGTAAGTGCCGATAGGCATCTTGATGTTGACAAGGAAGATATTTCCGATGAACTTGATTGTGTTGATCTTACGTTGATGATGATAAAAGAAATGCGGTCCCTCTCCAAAATAGCGAAAGAACTAGGAATGAAAAACGGATCACTCGCGTGGGAAAAAATGGCGGATGCTACTTCCAAACTTGTAAATGAAAAGATGTGGGACGACAGCAGCAAATTTTATTATTCAATAAATAGAAAAGATCACTCATTCAAATATCTCACACGTGATCTTCGGAGAATGGAGATAATAGGATTTTTGGCGCTTTGGGCGGAAGTTGCGCCGAAAGAAAGAGCCGCATATCTTGTGAAGCATCTTTTAGATCTCAAAAAATTCTGGAGAAAATATGGAGTGCCTACTTTGGCTGCAGATGATAAATGGTTCACGCCTTATGTTGATTACTGCTGCAAGTGGAACGGTCCCGTCTGGCTGCTGTGGGATTACATGGTTCTTGATGGATTGAAGAAATACGGATACAATAAAATTGCATCGGAACTTGCCGGTAAAATGATGCT
>JAKAMS010000149.1 GCA_021812745.1 Bacteroidota bacterium
AGTGTTTCAGTAGCCATAATTCCTCCATACTTGAAAACAATTTTATTTAATTTTAGTAAGGTCTAGTTAAACTTACCTGCATTGAGCTTGTTCTAAAAGTAATTATAAAATTAATAAATGAAAATAACGGAGAGTAATTTGGATTCCAAAGAGTTGTTTAATGAGATTTTTTTAAGTTACGATAATTTCCGCGAAACCAAATTGGGCAGTGAATTTATAACGCATTCAGAATTGATACCAATTCTTGAGAATTTACAAAAAACAAATTTTTTCAAAATAGAAACACTTGGAAAATCTGTTGAAGGAAGAGAAATATTTTCCATCACATTCGGCACTGGCAAAACAAACATTTTAGCATGGTCACAAATGCACGGTGACGAACCGACCGCAACCGCTGCGTTATTCGACATACTCAATTTCTTTACTTCGAATAATTCATTTGAAAAATTTAGAGAAAGTTTGCTTAATGAGATAACTTTTCATTTTGTACCGATGGTAAATCCTGACGGTGCGGAAAAATTTAAACGTGAAAATGCATTCAATATTGATCTAAACCGCGATGCCCAACGGCTTGAATCTTATGAGTCAAAAATACTTTGGGATTACTCAGAAAAAATTCAACCGGATTTCGGATTCAACCTTCACGATCAGAACAGTTATTATACGGCAGGAAGATCGGGCAAACATTCTACAATTTCACTGCTAGCTCCGCCGCTTGATCATGTTAAGAGCATAAATTACACAAGAGAAAAAAGTATGCAGGTAATCTGCAGAATTAATGATGCGCTTTCTAATTTTATTCCGGGACAAATTGCGCGGTATAATGACAACCATGAACCGCGCGCTTTCGGTGATAATTTTACAAAGAATGGTATCAGCTCAATTTTAATTGAGTCGGGTTATTATAAAAATGATTTGAAAAAAGATTTTGTCCGTAAATTAAATTTTGTCGCGTTGCTCTCGGCTTTTTACTCAATTTCAGAAAAAGATTTTGAGAAAGTGGACTACACAAAATATTTTTCTATACCGGAAAACGAACAGCTTCTTTTTGACCTTCTACTCCGAAACCTAACACTAATTTTTAATGGGAAGAGTTTTAAGATTGATGTTGGAATTAACCGTAAAAAATGTATGGATTTAGAATCGAAGAAATTCTTCTATAAAGGAACAATCGCAGAACTTGGAGACCTTTCGATTTACAACGGAATTGAAGAATATGACATGACCGGATTAAAAATTGAGTCCTCTAATATGCTTACAGTTGATGAATCTGCAGACTTAAATCTAACCGGGAGAGCAGATTTGAAAATTGTTAATGGATCTTTTTTGAATTCCGATAGTATTAAAACGATATTAAATGGAACGGCAATTGGTTAATTTAATACGCAAAATATTTTTTCTGAAAGAAAATTAGAAATGCGAACTATTATAAATAATTTGAACGACAAAGAACTGCAAAACCGTTATACCGAATTTGAAAAAGAAGCTATTCCGCATATGGACGCGATTTATAATTATGCGCTAAGAATGACCGGAGACGAAGACGATGCAGATGATCTCGTTCAAGAAACTTTTATGAAAGCATTCCGCTTCTTTGATAAATTTGAAAAAGGCACCAACTGTAAAGCATGGTTATTCCGAATAATGAAAAACTCGTTCATCAACGATTACAGAAAGAATACAAAAGAGCCCAACAAAGTTGATTACGATGACGTTCAGAATTTCTATGAAAATATTAAATCCGATGAGGTTGAAACCAAACATTACGAGTTAGATGCCTTCAGCGATCTTTTGGACGATGATATTTCCGAAGCAATTGAAAAATTGCCGGAAGATTTTAGAACCGTAATAATTCTAAATGATATAGAAGGATTTACTTACGAAGAGATAGCAGATTTTGTTGACATCCCGGTCGGTACTGTAAGATCGAGATTACACCGGGCGAGAAAAATGCTTTATGTGCAGTTGTTCGATTACGCAAAAGAGAAGGGATTCATGCGAACTGGAAAATCAAAAAGGTAAATTTGAACCGTTAAAAAATATTTACTAATTAAAAAACTAAAATAATTCAAGTAATATGTTTGATCTTAAAAACATAATCGTTCCAACAGATTTCAGCGAACTATCAATCACGGCACTTGAATATGCAAAAGAGATGGCAGAGAAGATGGAAGCCAAAATTCATTTGGTTTACGTTTTAGAAAAAACTCCCCCGTTTCTTGCAATGAGCAGTTTCAATGTCTCCGAGGAAGAAGTAATGAAATCAATGGAAGAACAAGCTCACAAACAACTGAAAAAAATTGTCCGCAACGTAACAGAGGATTCTTCAATAAGAATAATTGAAATCTTGAGAAAAGGAGTTGATTACGAAGAAATTATAAAGTATTCCAAGGAAATCAACAGCGATATGATTGTGATAGCGACTCATGGGAGAACTGGGATACTTCACAATTTGCTTGGCAGTGTGGCTGAAAAAGTGATTCGATACTCACAATGCCCGGTTTTGGTTATCTCTCCGGAAGAAAAAGGCGGATTAATCTAATTTGATTCTTTAGACCGAATTCTCTAAGTTTACGCCGCAAAAATTTTACAACAACAAGGCAGGTGAATTAAGTTGGTAGGAATTACAGTTGCAGAGAACGAAAATATTGATAAGGCGCTAAAGCGTTTTAAGAAAAAATATGAACGTTCCGGCGTACTAAAAGAATTCAAGAAGAGAACTTTCTTCGTTAAACCCTCAGTTGAAAAACGGCTGGAAGGCATTAAAGCTAAGCGCAGAGCTTCGCGAGAACAAACAATGCGCGACAGAAGAGGTTAATATTCATAAAAAATCCCGCTTAGCGGGATTTTTTATTACTTGTGGTTATTCAAATAATTTTTCTTGAAATGAGTTGTTATCTTTTCGAATGCTTCATCTACAGTACTGCAGAAATCAAAAATTTTCAAATCATCTTTGCTGATCATCCCGTGTTCTATTAAGGCATCAAAATTCATTACCTCGCGCCAGAAACTTTCTCCATAAACAATTACCTTAAGTGGTTTGGAAAGTTTACCGGTCTGAATTAGGGTAACAACTTCCATCATTTCATCAAGTGTACCAAATCCGCCGGGGAAAGCAACAAGAGCTTTTGCTAAAAAGACAAACCAAAATTTTCTCATAAAGAAATAATGAAACTCAAAAGCTAATTCCGGATCAACATACTTATTAACAAACTGTTCGAATGGAATGCTGATGTTTAATCCAATAGAATGCCCCTTAGCAAGATGCGCGCCTTTATTAGCCGCTTCCATAATACCGGGACCGCCGCCGCTGCAAACAATAAATCTTTTTTCATCTACAGGCAAAGACATAGACCACTTAGTCAATCTTTTAGACAGTTCAACAGCGTCTTCGTAGTATTTTGACATTTCAAGCATCTTTAATGCACGATCAACTTTCTTCTTAGAAGAAGCAGATTTGTCTTTCTTAGCAGCTTTCAAATTTTCTAAAGCAACTTTTCTCGAAGGAATTCTTGCCGATCCGAAGAATACAATTGTATCGCGTATCTTATTCCTAGCAAAACGTGCTTGCGGTTCATAAAATTCAGAGAGTATCCTAATCGTTCTTGCTCTTGCTGAGTTTAAAAAATCTAAATTATTGTACGCCTTAACAGGCAGCTTGTGTTGCTTTTTCATTAATTCACCGTTTGAATAAAATTAAGAAAGGATATTTGAATAGCAGTCATTAAAATTCCAGATATGGGAAAGAAGCCCCCGCAAGCGCAGGGGTTAATTTCTCAAAAAATTTATTTTTGCGCGGGAGTAGTAGTAGAACGCTGTTGTGGTAATGCTGGCGCTGTTGGAACTGCTTGCTGTCTTCCACCACCTTGAATTATACTTTCTCTTTGAGCGCTTGTAGTTTGTCCGGGTAAAAAGAAAAGATTAATAACAATGGCAAGTATTAATAATGCCGCACCAATCCACCAGGTAATCTTGCTTAGAAAATCTGCAGTTCTTCTTGTTCCGAAAACAGTTCCAAATTGACCTGAACCACCGAAAGATCCGGCTAAACCGCCACCCTTACTTGATTGCAGCAATACAACAATAATTAATAAAATTGCCAGAATTACAGAAACAGAAATTAAAAGTGTGTACATATTTTACTCCAAATTAGATGTAGCGAGGGAGGGATTCGAACCCCCGACACATGGATTATGATTCCATTGCTCTAACCTACTGAGCTACCTCGCCAAAAAAAACCAATTATCAGCCCAATTCCCTTTCCTAAAGGTAGGCAGAAAAACGGGACGTAAATATAAAGCATCAAGTTCCAAACTTCAAGCTATTCCGAATTAATGATTTTTTGAATTATTTCAGTTTGGCAAGAATATTCTTTTTGTATTCGTCTTTAAAGATTCCTTTTCCGGTTGATTTATAGTCCTTTCCTTCGATCCCCAAAGTTTGAAGTCTCTGATTTGTAGATGTAATTCTTGCAATCGGGTCCGGATGAGTGGATAAAAATATTCCTATTCCGCCCCCTCCGCTGGCAACTTTTCCGTCATCTCTCATCTTTTCAAAAAAGAATTTTACACTGCCGGGATAAAATCTTGTTGATGATAAATACTTAATCGAATATTGATCACTCTCATCTTCATCGGCACGGCTGTTTGCAAGAAAGGCAGCTCCTACAAGAAGGTTGGATGCAATTGTAGCTATCTGAGGGGCGTTATTCCCAAGCAACAGACTCTGACCAAGATTTACAATGTTGGCTTTCGTCATACGTATTGCCGCATGATGCCTTTCTGCGTGACCAATTTCGTGACCAAGCACACCAGCAAGTGCAGCTTCAGAATCAAGATATTTTATCAGTCCGGTATATACATAAACATACCCGCCCGGCGTTGCAAAAGCGTTAAGAATAGTATCATTCTGAATTATTTCCAGTTGATAATTATATACAGATGCTTTTTCAATACTTGGTGATTTTAGAATTTCTCTAAATATTTTTTTATCAACATAATCTTTAACCGCCGGATTTCCTTTAAAAATAGGATACTCTTTAGGATTTTTCTTTATCTCCTGATCTAATTGCAAACCAAGAGCGGCTTCATCGCTGTCTGTAAGCATGTTAATTTTTAAAGCAGAACATGCAACAGCAAATAAAACTAGCAGTAGAGTCCAAAGTTTTTTTGATTTCATATTCACCTCAGCTAATATTTATATTGAATCTTTTCCGTAGCAGATAGACAAAAACCGGCGCACCAATTATTGCAGTAACAGCACCAACCGGGAGCTCGGATGGAGAAATAATAGTGCGGGCAAGCGTATCGCATAAAATTAAATATGATGCTCCTAAGAAGAACGATGCCGGCAGCACAATTCTATTATCAACTCCGAATATCATTCTACATATATGCGGAATTAATAATCCCACAAATCCAATTATTCCGCTTACCGAAACAAGAACACCTATCATTAAACTAGTTAATAAATAAGTAACGTTCCTAAAGAGCTTTATGTTAACACCTAGTTGTTTTGCAGAATCCGCCCCGAGACTAAGTAAATTATATTTGTTGGAATTTAGAACTAGAATGAAAGAGACTATTAAGGTAATAGGAAGAACAAATTTTAGATTAGCTTTATCTGCGATTGATAAATTTCCCATCAACCAAAAAATTGCAGTCCTAAGAGAATCGTTCAGTAAGGTCATCATCAATAAAATTGCGGCTGAAAAGAACGCGCCTACCATAACGCCGGTTAAAAGTAAAACATTCGGTTCAAGTTCGCCAAATCTTTTACCAAGAAGAAAAACAAGAATCATAACTATACTAGCGCCGGTAAATGAAAAAAGCTGCGTGCCGATAAATGAAGCTCCGATTAAAAACGAAAGCACTGCACCGAATGTTCCTCCGCTTGATATACCGAGAATATAGGGTTCAGCCAGCGGATTCATTAAAATTGCTTGAAACACCGCACCGGCAATAGACAAACCGCCGCCTACTGCAATTGCATATAAAATACGCGGCAGACGAATTTCAAAAATAATTTGCGAGAAAGTTTGATTGGCATTATTTGAGAAAAGAGTTGCCAGAAGATCGCCAATTCCAATTTTTACCGGACCGGAACTCAATCCTATAATTATAGAGATACACGTTATAATAAAGAATAAAACGAGCCGTGTTGCGTAAGAGGCTATGCTTAATCTTTTAACTGCTGCCATAGTTCATCTAATAATTCAGGAAGACCAAAACGGGTTGCCGATGAGAAGATTAATACTGGTCCGTCATATCCACGGATTTTTCTTTTCTTAATTTTTTTCAATTCGGAAGGTTCTAGTAAATCTGATTTTGTGAACGCTAAAATTTTCTTTTTCTTGCTTAATACTTTTGAATATTGATTCAACTCAGCAAGAAGAGTTTTATAATCTTTTGCATAATCTTCGGAAGTGACATCAATCATTAGTAATAAAATTTTTGTACGCTCTATGTGCCGCAAAAATTTTAATCCCAATCCTTTACCAAGATG
>JAKAMS010000150.1 GCA_021812745.1 Bacteroidota bacterium
TGATAGCGGTTAAGTAAAATTTTTATAACAATTGTTACAACTAGAACCACATAAACGCTGGGAATAATATTTAGCGGCTTCGGATCTAAGAGACGTTTAACGGATTCTTCTATAATATTTATTCCCACTACAAAAGCGAATACAGAAAGAATAAATGCCGCAATAGGTTGAGCCGCGTTGTGTCCGAACTGATGTTTGGAGTCGGGTTTTTCATGGGACATATTTACAGCAATCTTAATTCCGATCGAAACCAAAATATCTGTAAATGAATTTAATGCTTCTGAAATTACTGCTATTGAATTGGATAGTACACCAACGGTTGCCTTTATAATGAAGAGAAATATATTTATAGTGAGAGCAACATTTGTTGCCCTCTTAAGTCGGTTTGGCATTATTTATTTATAAAGTTATACAAATGAATAAAAATATTTTTAGAATTAACATGCGGCGTTATCAATTCCGCCTCATCAAAATTACTCTTTCCATTTTTCCTTTACTCTTTCTTTCTATCTTTTCTTCTTTACTTTATTCCTTCTTTTCTTCGTTACTTCATTCCTTTTTTCTTTTCCTTTACGCTTTTTCTTCCCAAACATTCGCGAGTGTAACTATCATCTTCACTGCAGCTTCCATATCTTGAACAGCTACATATTCTAAAAATCCGTGAAAATTATGACCGCCTGCAAATAAATTTGGAGTCGGAAGACCCATAATACTCAAACGCGAACCATCCGTTCCGCCGCGAATTGCAGATTGAATTGGTTTTATACCAAGGCGTTTCAATGCTTCAAGTGCGTTTGCTTCAACCATCGGATTCTGGTCCAAAACGTATTTCATGTTCCGGTATTGCTCAAACACTTCAAAATCCAGAGTTGAACCCGGGAATTGTGCAACGGTTTTTTGACAAAGATCTTTCAAAAAATTTTCATACTCTTTTAATTTCTCGGCATCAAAATCGCGTATAATAAATTTAATAACTGCCTGCGTTTCATTTCCGTTGATTTGAGTAGGATGGACATAACCTTGTCTGCTTTCGGTTGTTTCCGGAGAAAGAGAATCTTTAGGAAGCATTTCCAAAAACCGCGCTGCAATTTTAACCGCGTTAATCATTTTATCTTTTGCATAACCGGGATGAACATTCTTTCCGTTGAACTTAATTGTTACAGCGTCTGCGCTAAAGGTTTCAGTCTCAACTTCTCCGCGTGTAGATCCATCAACAGTGTATGCGTATTTCGCTCCATATTTTTTTATATCAAATTTCTCTGTTCCGCGTCCTACTTCTTCATCTGGTGTAAAGCAGACACGGATTGTACCATGTTTTACTTCAGGATGAGTGACGAGATAATTCATAGCGTCCATAATTTCTGCTATACCGGCTTTATCGTCAGCGCCAAGCAGTGTTGTTCCATCTGTTGTTATAATATCAAATCCAATCATATCTTTTAATTCCGGATTGCCCGCAGCATCAATAACTTTAGTCGGATCTTTGGTTAGAACAATATCTCCGCCTTGATAATTTTTGTGAATAACAGGATTAACATTTTCTCCGCTTACCGCCGGCGATGTATCAACGTGTGCTATAAAGCCGATAGTTGGAACTGCTTTATTCGTATTAGATGGCAGCGTAGCCATAACATACTTGAATTCATCCATCACGGCATCTTTCAATCCGATCTGTTTTAATTCTTTAACCAGAGCTTTGCTTAGTTCAATCTGTTTGGGATCGCTGGGAAAAGTTGTTGAGTCCTCGTCCGACTGAGTATCATATTTTACATATTTTAGAAACCGGTCAACACAAGTAAATTTGTAGTTAGAGTCAAACATTTTTTGCCTCGATTCTGTTTAAGATTATTATTTTTGATAGCAAGTTAATGGAAATTGTGTTAGAGTTTCAATGAAAAGTAGCTTGTTTACAGTTTTTGCCAGCTAGCTCTTTTCTTCACCTTAATCATAGGAAATAAATATGAATCCAGTTGAATTAATCAAAAAAAAACGTGACGGAAAAATACTAACCGAAAGTGAAATTGAATTTCTTGTTTCGAATCTGACTAAAGGTAAAATACCGGATTATCAGTTCTCGGCTTTTTTAATGGCGGGATTTCTTAACGGTCTTAATAAGCAAGAAACGTCTGCGTTAACTAGATCTATGCTTTACAGCGGAAAGGTAATTGATCTTTCTTCTATACCCGGAGTAAAAGTTGATAAACATTCGACCGGCGGTATTGGCGATAAAACTTCATTGATACTAGCGCCGATTGTTGCCGCAGCAGGAATTAAAGTGCCAATGATAAGCGGACGCGGACTTGGACACACCGGCGGAACATTGGACAAACTCGAATCAATTCCAGGATTTAGAACTGATCTTAATTTAAGCGAATACAAAAACGTAATCAGAAAATGCGGGGCTGTATTAATCGGTCAAACCAAAGAAATAGCACCGGCGGATAAATTGATTTACGCATTGCGGGATGTTACCGCAACAGTTGAATCAATTCCATTCATTACCGCAAGCATTATGAGTAAAAAGTTAGCCGAAGGAATTGACGGACTTGTTCTTGATATCAAAACCGGAAGCGGCGCGTTCATGAAAAAAATAGAGGACTCGAAAAAGCTTGCGCTTTCTCTTATCAACACAGCAAAAGCGTTTGATAAAAAAGTTATAGGGTTTATAACCGACATGAATCAGCCGCTTGGGAATTATATAGGCAACTGGCTTGAAATTTATGAATCTATAAAAGTTTTACAAGGTGAAAAAGTTGATGATTTACTTGAAGTAACTTTGAATCTCTCCGGCGCGATGATTTTTCTTGGCGGGAAAGCTAAATCAATCAAAGAAGGAATTGAGATTTCGAAAACAATGATTGATAACGGCAAAGCATTTGAAATATTTTTAAAAATGGTTCAGCTTCAAGGCGGAAATATATCACTCTTAAAACAGCCTGAGAAATATTCTAAATCTAAAATTCACGAAAAGCTTTTTGCTGATAATAATGGATTTCTTGAATCAACCGATAATTATGAAATCGGAATGGCTTCGTTGGAACTTGGTGCCGGAAGAATGACAATGGCAGATAAGATTGATATGAAAGCAGGAATTATTTTCTATCCCAAGATTGGCGACCAAATTAAAAAAGGCGATCTGATTGCAGAACTCTTTACAGACAAAAAAGAAAAAGTTGATGAAGTTAAGAAAAAATTGCTCTCGTCTATAAAGGTAGCTAATACCAAACCCGCTAAGGTGAAGTTGATAAAGTCTTTGTTGACTTAATAGATTTACTCTGTACACTCCCCGAATTTGTATTAAGCGCCGTTCTTTGCGGCGCTTAATATTATTTAGCTAAAATCATTCCGTACTCTAAACATTTGTTAATTTCTTTCGATAATGAAGTGGTGTATTCCAAACTCAGGGGTTTTGTGAACTTCTTAAGTAAAAAAATATTGGGGAAAGAAATACTTCTAAAATATTTCAATACTCTTTTTTCATTGAAAAAATGGCAATTGATATTGGGGACGTTCATAGCCGCAGAGTTTTTTACTTTTGTCTTGAATAGCATTCAAAGTTTTATCTGGTGGAAGTTTTGGTCTTTTGAATTAATTCTTATCGGAACAATTGACGCTCTCTTTATAGTTAGCATACTGGCGCCTTTAGTAATAACTCTTACAAGTCAAACGGCTAAATACGCCGAGTATAGAAGAAAAGCGGAAGAGGAAGCTAAGACACAAGCGGAATTGAGCGAGGGTGAGAAAAAATTCAGATTGTATCTTGAAAACTCTGTTGATGTAATTACTGTAGTTGATGCTAACGGCTATGTAATTTATGAAAGCCCCTCAAGCAAAAAAAATTTTGGATATGAGCCAGCTGATTTAATCGGAAGAAGCGCTTTTGAGTTTATTCATCCAGATGATATTAAAACAGTTCTTGATCTATTTACACGCGCCGTTAAGAAACCATTCTCAGAAAATTCAATTGAACTACGGTTCTTAAAAAAGAATGGCGATTGGGCTAGCGTACGCGTATCCGGTAAAAATATGATTACCGACCCAATTATTAAGGGCATTGTTCTAAACGTTTTTGATATCACGGAAAGAATTCAAATTGAAACTCAGCTTAAAAAATCTATTGCCGAAAAAAATACTCTTATGAAAGAAATTCACCATAGAGTTAAAAATAATTTTATGACAGTATCAAGTCTTCTCTTTCTTCAATCCGAACTTGTGAATGAACCTAAAGTCACAGAAATATTTTTAGAATGCCAGAACAGAATTCGTTCTATGGCATTAATTCATGAGAAGTTATATCAGTCGGAAACCATCTCTGAAATTGATGTCTATAGTTATGTGCAAAGATTAGTAAGTTATATTCAGTCCAGCTATATAACCGGTTCAACCCAAGTCTTAATAAATTTAGAGATAGATCAATCAATTAAGTTAGAACCCGAGAAAGCGATTTCCATGGGTTTAATTTTGAACGAACTACTTTCTAATATTTTTAAATATGCTTTCCAAGGTAGAGAAAGCGGAACGGTGTGGATCGGATTATTAAAGAATGCTGATAAATATTTCTTAATCGTAAAAGATAATGGTATTGGCTTACCGGAAGAATTTAATATATCCACCTCAAATTCGTTAGGTTTCAAATTAGTCGAAATGATGACCGCTCAAATGAATGGTAAGCTTAGCATATCAGGCAAAAACGGTTCGGAATTTAAAATAGAATTCCAAGTCTAAAATAAAATTCTGTATAATTCATTTTCCCCCACACGTGAGCAACTAATTGTATTCCGCATAAGAAACATTCCCATCACGCAAAAAATATTCTAGTAAACAAAACGAACTTACCAATTTCTAAAATTGTTATAATTGTATATAAAAAAATAGGCGGCGGATAATTCAGACCAACAACACAAAGGAAACAGATGAGTACTCCAACAAAAATAAAATTATACAAGCAAGAATACATTGAGATAACATGGGATGATGGAAAGGTAAACAAGTACCCATTAAAATTCTTAAGGGATGAAACTCCAGATGCAGGCAATAAAGGTGAAACAATTTTGTGGAAGCATTACGCAGCGCCAAAACATGAACCGCTAAAACAAGAATCTTATGAAATTGAAAAAGTAGAAACCGTTGGCAGTTACGCCATTCAAATTAAATGGAAAGACGGATACAATTTTGGAATTTATTCGTGGGAACTGCTAAAACAATTTGCAGATTACTTAGAAGTAAGAGAAAATCTTCACCAAGATTTCGATCATCATCACTAAAAACTGTACGAACAAGCATAAGAATTTTCTTGTGCTTGTTCATACTATTCAATTCTCTTATAACAATTTCTTAATATGACCTTCATACGTGGATATTGGGATTAAACCTTCGTAAGAAGCAACAATCTTTCCTTGCTTATCAATAACAAAAGAAGTTGGTATAGCGCGAATTCCGCCGTATTGCTGATAGACATTCATATTGCCGTAAACAACTGGATAATTCATTCCCTTTTCTTTTATGAAAGGAACTACTTCATCTTTTGTATCAGTATCAACCGAAACGCCAATAATCTCAAATCCTTTAGCGCCATATTTTTTCTTCAAAGAAATTAAATCCGGAATACCTTTGCGGCACGGCGGGCACCATGTAGCCCAAAAATCTACTATTACTACTTTTCCTTTTAGATCGGAAAGTTTAATTGTTTTACCGTCGGTGGTAGGCAGTGTAAAATCTGGCGCAAGTGCAGATGATTTTTGAGCGCTCGGAACATAGTTCGGCGGGTAAGGACCATTTTCTTCGCTTCTGCCGAATAAATAATCTGTATTGTTAAAAATAAATAATAATAAAATCACACCGATAAAAAAGCTTGTATAGATCCAGCTTCTATGCTTTTGAGTCAAACCGGTAAATTTATTTTTCTGATTAGAATCTTTCAGTGACATTTTTTCCTCTTGATTAATGTGCGTAAAAATAATAATTAATTAAAATTCTGTGGTTATTTTTTTTCCTCTTCAACCTTTTTTTTGCTAGGAATAAGCCAAATTGCGCCTATAAGTGCACCATAAATAGTCGAGATATACGGATTGCTGGAAATTGGACATGTTCCGGTCCGGCACCCTATAAAATAATAGTATGAAAATCCTACAACCGCACCGCCTACAACTGGTAAAACTTTTTTAATAATCATTTATACCACTCTCAATATTGATAATATATATGATGTAAAAGTGGCTAGAAAGATGCACTCTTTTTACTTTTTTCCGGTTCCCCACTCAAGAACTTCAACTTTTACTTCCGTAATACCTACGGTAACCATATCAAGTTCCTTGGCAACACCAAGAGATAGATCAATTATCCGGTCAGGGCGGAAAGGCATCCTATCGTTTATTTTAATAACAACGCTCTTATCATTCGATAGGTTTGTTACTCTTACAATAGTTCCCATTTGATATGTAGG